>VYCT01000203.1 GCA_009843785.1 Candidatus Poribacteria bacterium
CTTGACATGTTGCAAATTATAGTGTATAATATTCTGTTATGCTATGCTCATGTCACCATATTAAGACGGAGACGGAAAAAGCAGCTGCAGAAGTAGGCTTTTTCAACGGTCTATTCGTAAGCCGCACAACCACCGCCAAATAGGGGGACTCCTTTCAGTGAACAAAAAGCCCAGAAGATCTTTTGCAAAAACAAAGATTCGGACGGATCTCCCGAATCTTATAGAAACTCAAAAAGTTTCGTACGATGTCTTTTTACAGCGAGATGTCTCACCCAATGAACGTATAGATACAGGCCTCCAAGCCGTATTTAACGAAGTATTTCCGATCCGAGATTTCTCGGAAGTCAATAGCCTTGAATTTGTCAGTTACACCCTCGGTACACCCAAATATACATTACAAGAATGCGTTGCCCGCGGTGTTACGTATCAAGTATCTCTCACAGCGCGTATCATGCTCGTCCTACGCGAAACGGATCCGGATGCAGATGAACCGCACGTCGTAGATATCCGAGAATCCGATGTCTATCTCGGCGAAGTACCCTTAATGACTGAAAACGGCAGCTTCATTGTCAACGGCAGTGAACGTGTGATCGTGAGTCAGCTGCATCGGTCGCCGGGCGTCATTTTTCTTGAGAAATCTTTGCCAACCGGAAGACGAACACCGACCGCCCAAATTATCCCCTATCGCGGGGCGTGGGTCGAATTTGAAATAGACACGAAGGACCAGATTTATGTCCGCATTGACAAACGCAGAAAACTACCCGCTACAGTACTACTGCGTGCACTCGGTTGGGAGTCAGACGCGGATATCCTGAAACTCTACGCCAAAACGGAACGGCTTGTGCTTGACGGATGGCAGGTTACGCACGTCGAGGGACCCGCAAGACAGGTTAAAGCAGGTGATTTGTTAGACGCTGCAGAATTTCGGCAGGCCAGCAAGGATTATCCCGATCTTGAAACTGAAAAGTGTCATCGGGTTACGCTGGTCCCAGATGAGGATGAGGGCTGCCCCTTAGAGGTAGGGCAACTGATCTCGGAGAAAGAGCGGACCAGTGCCCGCAGAAAATGGAAAGGCTTTAAAACCGAACCGCTTCGCCGCGTTGTTGATACCCACGGCAGCGGATGTGAATTGACACGTGGACAGGTACTAACGAATTCGGAATACGAAGCCGCACTTGCCCGCTACGGAAAAGAGGCTTTCACCGCTGAACGGATGCTGTCCGAAGATGCGCAAGATAGAGTCTGTGCTGAAGATGTTGTCCATCAAGAAACCGACGAAGTACTCCTCACGGCGAATACACTCCTCACCGAAACCGAATTGGAGCGTCTCAAAGAAGCCGGTGTTGAGGCACTCACTGTCCTGGATGCCGAGGATTGCCAACACATCCGATTTTTGCGGAATACACTCGAGCGAGATCGACAGGCGGACTATGAGGCGCAATACTCTTTACAGGACGCAGCACTGCTTACCATTTTCCGCACGTTGAGACCCGGCGATACCACCAATATAGAGAACGCGCGTAAACACCTCACATGGCTGCTTTTTGATTCACACCGATATGATTTAGGGGTCGTTGGAAGATACAAACTGAATCGAAAATTCCGTGAGATACCTGTTTACGGAGAACCCCCTGAAGAAACCTTGCGCACGCTCCGCCCCGAAGATATTGCCGCTACAGTAGACCGTCTCCTTAAAGTACATAACGGGTTAGCACCGAAAGACGACCTCGACCATCTCGGCAACCGGCGGGTACGGGTTATCGGTGAACTCCTTGAAAACCAATTCCGGATGGGGTTATTCCAAATTCGCAGAACCACCCGCGAGCGGTTGAGTACGAACAACGATATCGCGAAAGTTGTGCCATCTTCACTTGTAAATCCGAAGCCGCTCATGATGGCACTCCGTGAATTCTTCGGCTCAAACCAGTTGTCGCAATTTATGCAACAGATTAATCCCTTGGACGAATTGACACACAAACGCCGGATCTCAGCAATCGGGCCGGGTGGACTTCATCGAGACAGAGCAACAGCCGCGGTTCGCGATGTACACCGCACACACTATGGGCGTGTTTGTCCTTTGGAAACGCCTGAAGGGCCGTCAATCGGGCTCATCGTTTCTCTCGCTTGCTATGGACGGATAAACCCTTACGGGTTTATAGAAACGCCCTATCGTAAAGTGGAGAACGGGTCCGTTTCAAAACAGGTCGAATATCTCACGGCAGATAGCGAAGATACCGCCTATATTGCTGCGAAGACAGCCGCGCTCGATACTTCAGAAACGACAAATGGCGGTGGCGATGCTTCCGAACAGCTGCTGCCGGTCCGCAGTGGTGAGGACGTGCTGTCACTTCCGATGGAAAAGGTGGACTATATCGGCGTTTCACCGCAGCAGATCGTGGGTATCTCTGCCGCACTCGTCCCGTTTCTGGAACATGAGGACGCGAACCGAGCATTGATGGGTGCCAACCACCAGCGCCAAGCCGTACCGCTTGTCCGCCCAGAAGCACCCCTTGTCGGCACAGGTATGGAAGAACCGGCGGCGCGGTATTCTGGCGCACTTATCACGGCTAAGCGGGCAGGCACCGTCACAAGTGTCTCCGCCGACGAAATCCTCATATACACTGGCGAAGCACTTCACCATGATGAAGGTGAAAATACATTCAGCGAAATGGGGTACGATGTCTATAAACTCCAGACCTTCAAGCGGAGTAACAGTGGTACCTGCATCCATCAACGTCCGATCGTTGCTGTGGGTGATAAAGTTGAAGCTGAACAAGTCATCGTTGACGGCACCTCTACTGAGGATGGCGAACTCGCACTCGGGCGGAATATTCTCTGTGCTTATATGCCGTGGGGTGGACACAACTACGAAGACTCTATCCTTATCAGTGAAACGCTCATCACCGAGGATACCTTCACCTCTATCCATATTGAGGAATTTGAGGTAGAGGCGCGCGAAACAAAGGTCGGCCCCGAGGAAATCACGCGAGACATTCCGAACGTTAGTGAACAGCGACTCAGTCAACTTGATGAAGAAGGCATCATCCGGGTCGGTAGCGTTGTTAAAGCCGGTAGCATCCTTGTCGGAAAAATTACACCGAAAGGTGAAAGCGAATATGGACCCGAAGAGAAACTCCTACGAGCGATCTTTGGTGAAAAAGTTAAAGAGGTCCGCGATGCCTCTACTTATGTTCGACCGGGCGTTGAAGGTGTCGTCATTGATGTAAAGGTGTTTTCACGTAAACCCGATGGCGCACAACGGCGTGGGAACTGGATGCAAGATGACTCCGGGTTGTCAATGGCGGATGGGCTACGCTATGAATCGAAACGTAAGGAAATCGAAGAGAATTGGCGAATACAGACAGCTTCAATCCGGCGGCGAAAAGTTGAGGAAATTCGCAATGTCCTCATCGGATCTGAACTCGTTGACCCACTTTATGCAGTCAATGTCGCCGAGCCTTTCGCTAATGCCGGTGATATCTTGACCGCTGAAGTTTTAGATACTTATATGTCCGGGTTCACGGCGGACGAGTATTGGACGGTAACGGAGGATACCGCCGCTGAAGCCTTCACTGCTGAGCCACGCTATAGGGTCACGACTGTGCCCGACCCTGTTCCTACGCTCGCGACACGGACACCAGAAAATGCAGACGCTACTATCAGCGACGAAGATGAAGACTTTGAGGCGGTAGGCATATCCTCAGTTGCATCTCCTGAAATCGTCAACACGGTGGAGGCATATCTGAGTGAAGTTTGCAAGCCGATTTTGGGAAATCGTCAACTACATTTACAGGAAGAGCCACCTTTAAGTGCACAAGCGGGGCATGCGGATATTTCGCTGCTCGGTTACGATGGCAGCGTGGTAGCTGTTGTTATGGATAAAAACACGGACACCGACGCTAAAGATTCCGAAGGCGAATCAGATACCGATCAGCTTAAGGAAACGCTGACTGAAACGAACGCCCGATTCGGGATATTGCTAACTGAAGAAGACCTTGAACCTGATAACTATGATTTCTACGAACTTGTGGACAACACAAACTTGGAAGCCAGGGAACGCTCGGAATTTGAACAATCTGTTGGCATTCAACTATCGGAAGCCGGATGTCCGGTCGTGGAAGGCCAAGAACTCACCGAAGCAGAATGGACCGACTACAGTGAAATCTATCCAGACTTGCAAACAGAGCAATTTTGGCAAATTAAGGAAGTCTTTGACACGGAGTGCCCATTGATCGAAGGACAGGTGTTTTCCGATGCTGACTACCAGGAAGCCTGTAGCGATTATCCAGCACATCTTGTAGAAGCCGGGCGGCAACTCACTGCCGAAGAGCGGGACGCACTCACTAAGACTGCCAAAGACCTAAAAACCGAAAGCACTTGGCACATTACTGCTGTTTTTGACCCGAAGTGCACACTATCGGTTGGAGAATATGCGTCTGATGCGGACTATCAGAAAGCGCGTAAGGCGTGTAGTTTGTCGTTCTCGGACATCAACGTGACGAACGCTGACGCGAAAGAGCATATTCAGCGCGTTGAGGAGATGGCACAGGGCAGGATCACCGCTTACACAGACGAGAAAGAGCAGGCACTCCAGCAATTGGAAATGGGGGATGAACTCAAGCCGGGCGTTATCAAGCGTGTTAAAGTCTATGTTGCCAGCAAGCGTCCTATTTCTATCGGGGATAAGATGGCAGGCCGCTACGGGAACAAAGGTGTTGTTGCCAAAATTTTGCCAGCTGAGGATATGCCCTATCTGCCAGATGGTACACCCGTCGAGTTAGTCTTGAATCCTTTGGGCGTACCCTCTCGAATGAACGTTGGTCAAATTTTGGAAATTCACCTCGGATGGGCGTGTCATGAACTCGGTATCCGCGTGGCATCTCCGGTATTTGATGGCGCGACTGAGCAACAAGTTTTTGAAGAGCTCGCCAAAACCGATCTCCCAGAGCGCAGTAAACGCACCGGGAAAAGCATCCTTTTTGACGGCCGGACGGGCGAACCCTTTGCACAAGAAGTAACCGTCGGATACGTCTATTTTCTCAAATTGAACCACCTCGTCGCTGATAAAATGCACGCGCGCTCCACTGGACCTTACTCGCTCGTTACACAACAACCCCTCGGCGGTAAGGCGCAACACGGCGGGCAACGGCTCGGTGAGATGGAAGTTTGGGCATTGGAGGCTTACGGTGCCGCGCATACACTTCAAGAAATGCTCACCCTCAAATCGGATGATGTGCTTGGCAGAAGAGAGATTTATGAATCGGTTGTGAAAGGGCTAAACCCCGATCCACCTGGAACCCCCGAATCATTCAAGGTATTAGTCCGTGAACTCCAAACCCTCGGACTTCATGTATCCCTTGACCAAGATGAGGAATAGTTACCAGTTACCAGTTACCAGTTAAAGAGGTGTTAGGTTAACCGCTGGTCACTGGCGACTGGCGACTGGATACTTTAAAAAAGGAGAACTGATGAACACGGCATTTGACAGCATCTCCATAAAGATAGCCTCGCCTGATCAGATAAAGGACTCGGCGAAACAAACCAGTTGCAGACGCCGAAACGCTTCTGAACCTACACAGGGACCCTTTATCTGCCCCGAAAAAGGCACGTGTAGCTGCGGCGAGGTCAAGAAAGCGGAGACTATTAACTATCGTTCCTTCCGTCCAGAACCTGAAGGACTTTTCTGTGAGGCTATCTTCGGGCCACAAAAGGATTGGGAGTGTAATTGCGGTAAGTATAAACGGATTAAGCACAAAGGGATGATATGTGATCGCTGCGGCGTTGAGATTACACAACAGCGCGTCCGTAGAGACCGCCTCGGATATATCCAACTCGCTGCACCCGTATCCCATATATGGTATTTCAAGGGACTCCCATCACGGATCGGCGTTTTCTGTGGGCTCTCTTCACGGGATGTTGAACGTGTACTCTATTTTGAAGGGTTTATCGTCGTTGAAGTAACTGACCCAGAGTGCCCACTTGAAGTTGGGCAGGTATTAACTGAAGTTGAATATGTAGAGCATAGTAATAAGCATTGGGGCGGATTTCGTGCCGGCACCGGTGCAGAAGTCATCCGCGAAATCCTCAGCGGCATTGACCTTGAGGAAAAGGTAAAAGAGTTAACCGAGGAGTTGGCAGAAACAACAAGCCAGCAGAAAAAACTTAAGGTCGCCAAGCAGCTGAAGCAGATGGCAGATTTCGCTGAAGCCGAGCAGCGCCCCGAATGGATGATACTGGATGTCATTCCAGTGATTCCACCGGATTTAAGACCCCTCGTGCCTCTTGAAGGCGGACGCTTCGCTACCAGCGATCTCAACGACTTATACCGCCGCGTTATCAATCGGAACAACCGACTCCGGAAACTCATACAACTCCGTTCTCCAGAGGTGATCCTTCGCAACGAAAAACGGATGTTACAAGAGGCTGTTGATGCCTTCTTTGACAACGGACGGCACGGCAGGCGCGTCACCGGGCCCGGGAACCGTCCACTCAAATCCCTCGCCGAGGTACTCAAAGGTAAAATTGGACGGTTTCGCCAGAACCTGCTCGGTAAACGCGTTGACTACTCTGGACGGAGTGTTATCGTCGTCGGACCTGAATTGGGGCTACACCAGTGTGGTATACCGAAACGGATGGCTGTCGAATTGTTCAAACCCTTTATCATTGAGCGACTCCAAGCTTATGGTTATACACAGACGATTAAGCGCGCAAAGCATATCGCTGAACACGTTGACTCCGATTCGCCGGTCTGGGAAGTCGTAGAGGAAGTTATTGCGGATCATCCCGTCCTCCTCAATCGGCCACCGACATTGCACCGACTCGGGATTCAAGCGTTTTTGCCTGTCTTGGTCGAAGGCAAATCCATCAGAATCCCGCCCCTCGTTTGTAAGGCGTTCAACGCCGATTTTGATGGCGACCAGATGGCGGTTCACGTACCCCTGACCGTCGAGGCACAGGCTGAGGCAAAACTGCTTATGCTCAGCAGCCACAACATCTTGAAGCCTTCACACGGGAGTCCCATCGCTGTTCCTGAACTCGACATGGTCCTTGGACCCAGCTTCCTGACCAAAACGTTAGCAGCACACGCTGAGGATGCAGCTCTTTTACACGAAGCTTACCTAACAGGTGATGCGGATGCTTTTGCGGCGTTCCAAGACAAACCGTGGTACCACCGACGCTTCGCACATCCGGAGGAGGTTATCACCGCCCATGCTGCAGGTCAACTTAAACTGCACGACAGTGTTCAACTTTTTTGTGAGTCTGACGAAGGTGTGAAAATTACGGAACCTATTCTCACAACGGTAGGGAGGGTTATCTTTAACGAAGTACTCCCATCTGAATTAGTATGGGAAGATGAACACTCGCAGCAGCATATCTATTTTTTCAATGCCGAGGCAGGAGGTCGGGAATTATCTGACCTCATTCAGCGATGCTTTAACGAATTAGGCACACGCGTCACAACTGAAGTCCTTGAAAATGTCCAAAAACTCGCTTTTGAGTACGCAACGTTGAGCGGCATTTCGCCCGGGATCACGGATTATATTACACCTAAAAGCCGGAACGAGTTCGTGAATACCGCAAAGGCAGAAATTGAGGAACTTCTTGAAGGTGCCCCCGCAACTGAAAGCGAGGAATCCGAAAATGAGCAGATTCGCATCTGGTTGAACGCCAAGGACAAGATCGAAGCTGAGATGTTTGAAACCTTACCCCAGATAGAGACCGCCCTTGTGGAGCGTGGAGACCCCCGTAAGGTTCACCCCTATGTCGATCACAATGGGTTAGAGGTAGATGACAAAACAGTCGAAGGTTTCAGCCCCGTACATATTATGGCGGATAGTGGGGCGCGCGCCCGAAAAGACCCATTTATGCAAATCAGTGCCTTTGTCGGACTGAAGGCAAAGCAGGATGGCGACATCCTCATCCCACCAATAGGGACAGCGACTTCTCGGGAAGGCGACTCAGAGCTACCCAACTATTTTTGTTCGTATCGCGAAGGGTTGGATGTACTCGACTATTTCAACTCTACCTATGGCTCGCGTAAAGGGCTCGTGGATACCGCACTGAAAACTGCGCATTCGGGATACCTCACCCGCAGACTCGTAGATGTTGCCCAGGATGTTCGCGTTACCTCTGAAGATTGCCATACCCTGAATAGCATCCAGAAATTTGCGACGGAAGGCGGCGATCTCGCCTTTAAAATCAGTGGGCGCACCGCTGCCGAGGATATACTCCATCCAGAGACTGGGGATGTACTTGTTCCCGCCAACACTGTCATCTCTATACAGCGCGCAGAACAGATTGACACGATCGGGATAAAAATAGTGAATGTCCGTTCCGTACTCACCTGCCAGAATAGCGAAGGCGTTTGTGCCAAATGCTACGGGAACGATCTGACGACGAATAACCTCGTCAGTGTTGGCGAAGCTGTCGGAATTATCGCCGCCCAATCCATCGGTGAACCCGGAACGCAGCTGACGATGCGGACCTTCCACACAGGCGGCGCTGTTGAGGATGTCTCCGAAGCCCGGCAGCATAGGATTCTATCTAAAGCCAGCGGCACCGTCCGTTTCCGAGATTTCCAACCCGGACGAACCGTCAAACAGGAACGAGACCTCTGGATCGCTACCGAAAACCGAGCAAATCTTGATGGACCCGCTTACAAAGTCCAACAAGTGAATCACCCCGATTGCCAACTCCGTGAAGGCGAATTACTCAGCGAGAAACAGTATAGCGAAAACACGGAGCGCTATAAAGGCTTTGATACCAAGACCTGGCTCTATGAAGTTACTGCTGTTTTGGATAGCGGCTGCCGTTTGAAGTTAGGGCAGCAGTTGTCACAGGCAGAGTACGTCAAAGCACTCGCAGAATACGGATTCCAACGCTTTGTAACGCCGCGCCTCCGCGTAACACGCGTACAACATCCCGACATCTCAGCAGCCCCTGGCGACCTGCTCACTGAAGAACAGATCAAGCAGCTGAAGGATGAGATTCAACAGGGATTTGAGGGCGAGTGGTATTATTTAGACCCAGAAACTGATGAACTTGTTAAGGAAGAAGACCTGAAGGTAACCAGTAATCTGCCGCTTGAACAGACAGAGGCATCCGCTGATAGTGAAGAAGACGATACCGGTTTCAAGCGTGTTTATCGTGTAACCGATATAGATGAAAACGTTCAAAAGAACTTCCCATTTAAGGTCGGACAAGAAGTTCCAACGGAAGAAATTACGCCATGGTTGACCCCGTTTGAGGTAGATTCAAAACTAATTTACGTTGTGAATGAAGATATCCCAGAGGGCTCTTCCCTTATTCAACAAACCCTTTTGCCGGGGGATAGCGCAAGTTCAGATGCAGCACCACTTAAGGCTGGGGACGAACTCAGTACAACTGACTATGAGCGTGCCTGCACTACGTATCGAGAGAATGGATGGGCATTTAAAGTTGAAAAACAGGAGATTGAACGCCACCGCGTAACAAAGGTGTATCATCCAGAATGTCCGTTTAAACCTGACGAAGAGTTAACAGCGGAGGCGTTAAGTCGTGCACATAGACGATTTACCGGTTTTGATGCACAGAAATTACGCCACCGCGTAACACAGGTACATCATCCGGACTGTCTACTTAAACCGGGAGATTTGCTCGGTGAGAGTGAAGCAAAGCAGCAGCATGAGAAGTATCTCGGTTTCACCACTTCTACAAGTGAGACTATAATAGGCGGCTTTGAGGCAGAACGCGTATATCGGATAACGGCTGTCAATCATCCTGAGTGTGAATTAAAAGAAGGTGAACTGCTAACGCAACAGGAGTCAACCGCAAAGCGCCGACAATACAAGGGGATCGAAGTCATTCGTCATTATGAAGTGACAAATGTTGAAGACGGAACCGCAGCTGTCAATGTTGGCGACCGGCTCACCGAAATCGAGTATAAGTCACTCCGTAAGGCGGATCCTGAACTCACAGGAAAAGTCACGAGTCTCTACGAGGTCGTTAGTGTACATCACCCTGAATTGGACGTCGAGGTCGGGACTGAACTCACTGAAGCGGATTACCGAACTTACAATCGAAAGTTCAAGGGGTTTGACACTGAACTCATCTACAAAATCGTTGCCGACAAACGCGACACAGAAACACCGCTTGAGCCGGGCACCGAACTTCTCGCGAAGGAATACCGGGCATTGGAAAAGGCAAATAAAAAGGTTACCCATACGGTAACTGCCGTCTATCATCCGCATTCTCCCCATGCTGTTGGCGATGAACTGTCGGCAGAGCAGTACGCCGAGGCGAAGGTGAAGTACCCCGGATTTGAAATAGATGAGTTATCCCTTCAGATGCGAATTGAGGTCGAAACAACTGATGGCACGCGAGTACCGCATGTCATCCCCGCCGACTACTCCTTCTCTCTATCAGAAGGCGATAGCATCCGTAAAGGCGAAACGCTCGCCGAACTCCATGAGAGAACAGCGAACCTTGACATCGTTGCCGGTATTCCGCGGGTTACTGACCTATTTGAGGCACGCCGCCTCAAACGCGGGGATACCGCACAAATCGCCGAAATTGAGGGATTTGTCCGATCCGCTGGCACAAAGGCAGGGGTCCCGACATATCGCATTGAACATGAAGACTATAAGAGCGGCCTCTACCAAATTCCTGACGAGAAACGACTGGTCGCTGAAGGCGATTGGGTCGATGCAGGCGAACCGCTCACCAGTGGGTTCCTCAATCCGCACGATATTTTGAGTATCGGGCGCACCACTATTGAGGGGGTACCCGTTGAAGGCGAAGAAGCCGTTTGGGCATATCTCGTTGATGAAGTGCAGAAAGTCTACGGCAAAGGCACTATCAAAGATAAGCACGTTGAGGTCATCGTACGGCAGATGCTAACCAAAATTCGCATCACCGAACCCGGTGATACCGACTTCTATCTCAATGAAGAAGTCCAGCGCAAGCACTTTGAGCGTATCAATAGCGAAGTTGTCGAGAAAGGCGAAACGCCTGCTACCGGTGAACCGATCCTCCAGAGCATTAGTAAAGCCTCCTTGAGCACGGATAGCTTCATTTCTGCCGCCTCCTTCCAGCAGACGACGAAGGTGCTAACAGATGCCGCTGTCAGTGGACAAACCGATCAACTCTTCGGCCTGAAGGAGAATGTCATCCTCGGTCGCCTTATCCCGGCGGGCAGTGGGTTCTCCAGCTTCCAAAACTTAGAGATATCCGCTGTTGAGTCAGAAGAAGCTGCAGAAGCAAGCGATGATGATTAATTAGTTATCAGTTGTCAGTACGGAAACCTGCTACGCAGATTTCCTTTCAGTTGTCGGTTAAAGGGTGGTTTGGCTAAATCAAAACATCTTTAACTGATAACTGATAACTGATAACCGATAACCACTTACCCCAAATTCGGTCGTGTCATATCCCCCGGTACAACCAGTTCGTCAAAAGCCTCTCCTGTCAAAACTTCCATCGCAACGGCAGCCTCGCGGAGCGTACACCCCTGTTCATGCGCATATTGTGCCACCTTCGCCGCCTGATCGTAACCGATGTGCGGTGTCAATGCTGTCACCAGCATTAACGATTCCGATAGATGTCGCCCGATAGTTTCGCGGTTCGGCACAATACCTTCTACGCAATTCACGCGGAAAGATTCACACGCATCCCCAAGCAGTTGTATAGATTGTAACGCATTGTACGCAATCACAGGCATAAATACGTTCAGCTGCAACGCACCATTCGCACCAGCAAACGCCAACGTCGTATCGTTTCCCATCACCTGTGCACACACCATTGTAACGGCTTCACATTGTGTCGGATTCACCTTCCCCGGCATAATAGAACTACCAGGTTCCATTTCAGGGAGCTGCAGTTCACCGAGACCGCACCGCGGTCCAGACGCGAGCCATCGGATGTCGTTCGCGATCTTGAACAGCGCAACCGCCAAAGTTTTCAAAGCACCGCTCGCACTAACAACCGCATCCCGGCAGGCGAGTGCCTCAAACGCGTTAGGTGCGCGTTCGAGCTCATAACCCGTTGTCTCCGAAAGCCGTGCGACGACCCGTGCAGTGTAATCAGGGTGTGTATTTAACCCGGTACCGACGGCTGTGCCACCGATCGGGAGTTCACAGAGGTGTGGTAGCGAAGCCGTAATGCGCTGTTCGGCGGCAATAAGTTGTTGCGTGTACGCACTAAATTCCTGTCCAAGTGTCAGTGGCGTCGCATCCATCAAATGTGTTCTTCCAATCTTGACAATTTCAGCAAACTCGGATACCTTTTCAGCAAAGGCTTCTCGCAGCGCGCCCAAGCGCGGCAACAGATGTTCCTGAAT
This sequence comes from Candidatus Poribacteria bacterium, assembly GCA_009843785.1. Taxonomy (GTDB): domain Bacteria; phylum Poribacteria; class WGA-4E; order WGA-4E; family WGA-3G; genus WGA-3G. Next base: position 12,314 of record VYCT01000203.1, read on the forward strand.
CTGTCGGACCATTGCTAAGTGGATAGATGTCGGAAAAACATCGTTTGTCGATTGAGATTTGTTAACATGGTCATTCGGATGAATCGGGTCTTTACTTCCCATTTCACCACCAAGCATCTCAATTGCACGGTTCGCGATGACTTCATTGACATTCATATTTGTCTGCGTTCCGCTCCCTGTCTGCCAGATACGGAGTGGAAAATGATCATCCAACGCCCCATCAATAACTTCTTGTGCTGCGGTGCGGATCGCTTCCGCGAGTCGGGTGTCAAGCAGACCAAGATCCGCATTGACCTGTGCGACTGCCTGTTTAATCGTTCCGAGTGCCCATATCGCGGCGCGTGGAAGGCGTTCGTCCCCGATCTTAAAATTCTGGAGTGCCCGTTGTGTCTGCGCCCCCCAGTACCGGTCAGAAGGGACGTGAAGCGTCCCCATACTGTCTGTTTCAGTTCTCATAGTGTGCTAAGATTTCCTTTCATTAACTTGTCAAGTCTCTATTCAACGTTTTATAGTGAAGCCCATAAATAAGTGGACATCTTTGTAGCATGAACTGTTAGTTTGTGCCAGTCTGAATGCCTGTTATAGGTATTCAGACTGTTTGAAAGTGCCCTATTAATTATAGGTTTTACTATCGATGAGAAAACGTCTCATTATTTCCAAAAGAATACAGATATTGTTTCGCCAGAGCAGTACTTGTGTCCTTAAGATGTCTTAAAAAATTTAGCACATTTCCACCCCCGAATTCAATTAAATTCGAGGTTGCCGCCAGGGCGATTTAGTTCTCAGTTTTTTCGTCCAATTTTAGACCCCCGGGCTCCCCACCCGTTACTGGGAAGGGGGCCCGGTAGATGCGGTTTGGAACCACACCGGATACTCGGCAGAAAATTTAAAACTAAATGATCCTAACTTACACACGAAAAAAAACTTGACATCCACACCAAAAAATAGTATAATTATACTATACTAAAAATAAGTTGGAAAATATGCATAAAATCCGAAGCAACCCCAATATTACATTTACTTTGGTATCTTTTTGGCACAAAAAATCTATTTTTGGTATCTTTCAAGGCATGGGATAAAACGCCCAGCAAAATCAGATAGAGAGGAAACCATAGCAGCTTCCGCAGCGCAGACACGCCTTACACCCGAAGGATACATCGCTTTTGAACGCAAAGCACTGCCAGACGCAGAAATAACCAGACACGAGTACAGAGAAGAAAACACCAACACGATTGAACCAGCACATTCATTGGAGACTTTGCACACCGCTTCATAGGGTCTTCGCGTCCTCCTAACCAATATCCGTGATAGAATTTCATAGCACTCTTCACTAAAAAACCGTCAAAAACACAGTGAAATATCCTCTTAACTGAAAACCATTCAGGTTCATTCAATTGTCCGTTTTTGGTGTTGTCCTT
>VYCT01000297.1 GCA_009843785.1 Candidatus Poribacteria bacterium
GCAAACTCGAAGAGGCTACTGAAAACCCCTAAATTGACACCTATGGTGCGGTTTCCTAACCGCACCATAAGTGTCAATTTAAGAAAGAATAACCGTCGCGACCCCTAGGCCGGTAGGTTCGGTTTCCCAACCGAACCGGATACTCCGCGGAAACCTTGAATGTCTTAAAAACCTCTTCAGTCCCGTAGGGACGGCATTTGTGTAGAAATGTGCATCGCCCAAAGACCCAAGCCCCAGAGGGGCGGCATTTGTAGAGATGCTACTATGAAATAACGAGAAATATCCCTAAATTGACATCTATGGTGCGGTTTCCTAACCGCACCGATGCTGAGTGTATAAGTAATTACAGAATCTACTATAATACCATATCACGCCTACCGATGAGGAAAAACGATGAAGACCTTTGGAACCGAAGGCCCCGTGTCCCCAGAGAAAAACTATGTTGTTAGTCGGAGTGCTGAACTCACCGACTTTATTGATCGCATCAAACAGGGAAAATACCTTGTTATCTTCGCACCGCGCCAAACCGGCAAAACCACATTTTTCCAAGCCGCCTTAAATACACTCGCAGCTGAAGAGCCAATCTACTTCCCTATACCCCTAAATTTTGAGATCTATGAGGGTTGTTCCCTTTCTGATTTTTACGAAAACCTCACTGAAGATATACGCGAGGCAGTAAAGGATGTTTTTCAGATGCGTAGGGAAGCACCTCCTACGACATTAGCACAATTTTTGGAGAACACACAGATAACCAACCATCTTTCGATGAGAAGATTCTTTAGACAATTTGGGGATATGCTTGAAAACAAGCGCATTGTGTTCATCATTGACGAGTTTGATGGTATCCCCCAAGAGGCTGTAAAAGGGTTTCTGCATTCGCTACGCCACATCTACCTCTTGAAAGTGCCTCTTCGATGTCCCTATAGCCTCGGTATCGTTGGAATCAAGAGCATCGCCCAACTTGATTATGACCGCTCAGTTTCTCCGTTCAATATTCACGACGAGTTTGCCCTGTCCAATTTCACGCTTGAACAAGTACGTGAACTGCTTGGGCAATACACAGACGAAGTTGGGCAAGCCTTCGCACCCGAAGTTATTGAAAGCCTTCACAAACAGACAGGTGGACAACCCTTTCTCGTCAACCGATTTGCCCAAATTCTCACCGTAGAACTCGAAATTCCAAAGACCGATCCAATCACAATGGATCATTTCTCAAACGCGCACACACGGCTCCTTCGTGAACAAAACCGCAATATACAGCACCTACTAACCAATATCCGCAGAGACCCACGTTTTGAAAGGGTCCTCATGGAGATCACATCTTACGATAAGGGCGTGGCTTTCAACTTGGACAATGAAGTCATCAGCGAACTCGTTACGTATGGCGTGATTGCGGAAGATACCGGTGGGTTGTGTAAGATTGTTAACCCAATATATCAGTTCCGTATCATGCGAGCATTCAAGGCGGCAGTTAACGGCTTGGAGCGGGAATATCTCCCTGAAGACACCCGCGCCGGCTTTCGCGATTACCTGACACCCGATGGACATATTCACATGCAAGCCCTCTTAGACAACTTCAAGGATTTCATCGCCCGGGCAGGTTTCAGGATACTGCAAATCCCAGACACACCACACGAGTATGCCGGACAGTATCTCCTCTTCGCCTATCTCGACCAGTTTGTTCACCTCGTCGGTGGCAACATGTACCTTGAAGTCCAAACCGGGCGCGGCAGAATGGATCTCCTCATTCTCCATAACACCCGCAAGTATATTGTTGAAACAAAAATTTGGGAAGGCGATCTACTCTATGAGGCAGGCAAACAGCAACTCGCGAAGTATCTCAGCATAGAAAATGTGAACGAAGGCTATTACATCGTATTTGATCATCGCAAAAACCCCAAACCTCAAGTAGAAACGCAAACCTTACAGGATTTAACAATTCGGAGTTACGTCATCCCCGTCGTACAAGAACGTCCATCAACACCTACCGCTCAAATCTATAGTGAATCCTAAAAATATAGTGAAACGAAAAAATAAAGAGACACTGCCATCCCCCGGTAGGTTCGGTGTTTTGCTGGGGGTTTCTGCGGATTTCCCTCCTAACCGGAACAAGGAGCACGCCAAATGAGTATTGAAAGCACTTTGGCTACCCTCAACCAACGCTTCCCAAACGCCGATGTTGACGCACTCAAGCCGATACTTGAAACTATTGACGACCTCAACAGGCTCAGGGAGTTGAACCTAAATGCTTCCATAGCAGAAAGTTTTAACGCTTTCCAAGAACACTTAGAGGCATAAACTACATACGATCAGCCCTCACGAATCAAAAGCCGGATTCGGAGCGTCCAGTTTTTGTCAAAATATGATGGGGAGTGCTTAAAACCGATGAAGATAAATATCCCCGTTATCCGCCTGCGTATTGCTCCAGACGACCATCCATTTTCCATTTTCAACAGATACCACAAACGGCGGATAGTGCTCCCCTGTACTTGTAGAAATAGCCACCCCGTCCTTATCCCACAACAGTTTACCTTCTAAATCAATCAGCTGCCCATAGATAGCATCGCGGCTCTCTTCACCGAAATCTTCTCGATAATCCAGCCACGCCACAAAAAATTGTCCGTTCTCAGTTTTAACGATAGACGGTTTGTCCTGATGTCCACCCGCCATACAAAGCGGAATACCATCTGGCTCCCAACTCGGTGTGCCATCCGCACGGATGTGCTGCATATACAAGTCAGAGTAGATATCGCGCTCATCTCTCCAGACAACGACGAACCCACCCTTACCATCGCCAGCAACCGAGGCGTGCTTCTGGATACCTTCGGTCGTACAGATAGGCACACCTGTCTCCTGCCACAATTTCCTACCCTCAGAAGAAACCCGCTGCGCGTAGAGTTGATCGTTGATAAAATTTTCATACACCTGCCATAGAACAATAATGCCGCCTTCACCATCGGGAATCACGCGCGGTTCACCTTGCATGCCTTCCATCGGAGAAACAAGAATAGGAGCATCCCACAACGGCTTTGCATCTAAACTCAGCCGATACGCCATAATATGCCACGCGTCGTAACCGATAACATCCCACCAAATCACATAGAACCCACCGATACCATCAGCGACGAGAATAGGATCGCTCTGTAGAGATTCCGACGGGAAAACAGGAATGCCGTTAGGTGCCCACATCGGTTCGCCTTCCGCAGTGATCCGTTGGATATAGAGGTCTTGAAATTCAGAGCTCCGGCGTTCATCTTCCCAGACGCAGATGGCACCCCCTTCGCCATCACTCAAAATCGCTTGTGTGGATTGATCCGCTGTATTTATACAGATAGGAATCCCATCCGTTTGCCACAGGATCTCGCCATCGAGATTGATCGCTTGGGCATAGATATCCCAATTGCTCCTATCGCGTCTGTCGTTCCAAACGACAATTGCGTGTCTGTCGTGCTGAATCATCCGTAACCGACGTTGATTTCTATCTGCCGTGCATATCGGCACACCATTTTCTGCCCAACGCGTTTTCCCAGTGGCATCAACGCGCTGTGCATAGACATCCCAATCCTTTCCCGTACGGTAATCTTCCCACATGACAACGACACCTCCCTCACCATCGTCCACAACCCACGGGAGAAATTGTCCGTCTATAGCCGTTGAGACTGGAATTTCAGCCGATGCCGTTCTGAAGAGGACGCAAGCACCGAAAAGCAGCCCCAAAAACAAGATAGACAAGCTGTTCAATCGGAAAATAGCACTTTGGGAGTCCATAAGTTGACCAATGTTCCTTTTGTATATAAATCGAGTGTTTTCCAATGTTGAATCGGGAGTTCAATGTGTGCCAGTGCTGCTGTCGGCATCCGTTCTATCCGTTCCGTCAGGTAATTCACGAGTTGTTCCATCGTTGGATTGTGTCCAAATACCATGACGCGTTGATATTTGTCCGGCAGTGTTTGTAATACTTCAAAGTAGACCCCCGGAACAGTATCATAAAGCGCATCTAACTTTTTCACTTTTCCTGTATAACCGCACGATTTTGCCACTTTACTCGCTGTTTTTCGCGCCCGTTTTGCCGATGAAGTGAGAATCCGGTCCGGGATTAAGCCTTCTTGACGCAGGTGTTTACCCATGCGTGGAGCATCTCGCTTCCCGCGCCTATTGAGTGGGCGATCATAGTCAGAGAGTTCAGGATAATTCCAACTGGATTTTGCGTGTCGCATGATGAGAAGGGTTTTCATCTGTCGCTCCTTAGCTTTTCTTATATCCTATCACAACCAGCTCCGGGTGTCAATGACTGCCTCTAAAAAAATTTTGTCTTGCATTCTCAAGGCTTTTGTGATAATATTTAATAAGGAGCCTGTCAACGCATTTAGGAGTATATCCGTTACAGAGTTTAAACATAAACTCTGGAGGATATAGAAACATGTTATCCAAAATCAATAAGATTCTTACACTGCTATTCGTCACACTGATGTTTGGTGGTATCAGTGGATGTTATATTGATACTAATGATGAGACTGATACAGAACCCCCCGCTGTGCCACGCGGCGTCAGGACTATCACAGGCGACGAGCAGGTTATCATTGAGTGGTACCCGAACGGTGAATATGACTTAGCAGGTTATGAGGTCTGGCGCGGACGAGACGGCACCAATTTTGATAGTATCGCAGACGTTTCAGAAAACACAACCCGCTATGTAGATAGAACTGTCCGAAACGGAGAAACCTACTTCTACGCCGTCTCCGCTTATGATATTCACGAAAATGAAAGTGAACTCAGCCCGGAAGACGCTTGGGATACGCCGCGGCCAGAAGGACGAAATGTCACGCTTGATGATTATAATATTTTCCCAGAAAGAAGTGGTTTCGATTTCTCGCGACCCGAAAAAGGAAGTGTTTCATGGGACACGCCGGCAACGGACATCTATTTTGCGTTTGATGCCGAACGCAACGCTACTTACCTCTATTCTGACAATGAAACGTTCATGCAAGATTTGGGGTACCACGAAAACCTTGATGCCGTAGATGTGGTACCGAAAGAGGGATATGTAGAGTTATTTGTTGAACTCATTGAGGGACATGTCTATGCCATCAATACACCAGACAATAACTTCGCAAAGATTCACGTGCTTGAACTTTATGAGGATGGAGTCGTTTTCGATTGGGCATACCAGACCGATCCAGGAAATGTACAATTGGCACCCTCTCTCAAACGGCCTTGATAAGGAGTAAATTTCATGAGAAAAGATGAAGAGGCGACAAGGCTGTTGCCTCTATCATACATATTTTTTACACTCGGACTCTTTCTGAGTGTTGGAGTTGTCGGTGTAATTGCTGAAACCGCATCGGTTGAGACGGATGCCGCTGCGAGTACGGAACCTGACACCGCCAGCCAGAAACCTCTACCGTTTGTTCCCGGTTATGTCGATGAACCTGAGACGGAACCGAATTACCAACTATTTCGGTCGCATCCAGAGCGCTACTACCCTGAACTCGACATCCAAAAAGCAAAGCGGTTATCAACTTTTATGCCCGGATTGGGACAGGCTTATGCCGGTAATTACACAAAAGCAACGTTGTTCCTAACTGTTGAGTTAAGCACTTTCGCACTTGCCGGGTATAACATCGCTCGCGCCCTGCATTACAACAAACAACAAGGGTTTGAGACGGGGTTCCAAGATATGAGGACCGGCGAATTCTTAACGTATGACCAAGGGCAGACGCGCATGAAAAATCATGCATTTTTTAGCGGCATTTTCCTCGCAACAGGCATCGGAATCCATATCTGGAATATCCTGGATGCACCTAAAACCGCTGAAGCCTATAATAATCGAAGATTTTCGCTGCAGGTGCAACAAACAGGTAGTGGTCTTCAATCTCTGGTTTTCACCCATAGATTCTAAAATTGCCGCAGAAGACTTTTATCTCTATACACCAATTGCGAGGACAAAAGCGTGCGTTATGCAAAATATCTAATAATCTTTGTGCTGCTCTTCATCGGGAACATTGCCTTAAGTGGTGATTCCGTGTTTCTTGTTGAGGAAGAGGACATCGTTCCGAACCCCCTCCAAGTCGGTGAAAAATTAACATATAGTATTCGTTGGAAAAAATTGCCAGCCGGAAAACGGACAGACTGGATCGTCAAAGAAGAAATAGTGAACGGAAAGGATACTTATCATATCCAATCTGAAATGAAAACCCGGGCACTTTTTAGAGTCTATAATTTTCAAAATCAGCAAGAAACGTATTTTAATCCAATAACGCTTTCACCCGTCCGTTTCCAGAATCGGGTAAAGGATCGCGGATTTCGCGCGACCGTCAAAACTGAATTTCGCGAGGGTAAAGCGGAGTATGAAAGGATCTCGCGTCCAAAATCAAAGGCACCGCAAAAACGCGAGGCGAAGGTACTGGAAATACCGCCCGGCACACAAGATGAACTCTCGCTTATCTACTTCCTACGTTCTAAGCAATTTGTGCTCGGTGAAACCTATTTCTTCCCGCTGCTCGTTAAGGGAAAGGTGTTGAAAGCGACACTCACCGTTGAACGCAAAGAGTTCGTTAAAAATAAAAAATTGGGCAATGTTAGAACAATCGTGTTACGAACCTCAGAAGGCGGCCGCTTCTGGATTACAGATGATGAACGACGGCTACCCGTCAAAATTGAGACAGAGAGCAAAATAGGCGCAATAAAAGCCACTTTAACGGATGTTGAGTTGGCGGATTAGGACTTAAAACAAACATCTTGTACCCGCGATACCGCCGGTGACTTGTCAAGGAAATTGTAGTGATAGAACTTTTACGCGAAACAGAAAATTACCAAACGTTGGTGGCGCGCCTCAAAGATGGCAAGAAACTCCCTTGGCTTAGAGGATTGGCAAACGCATCGACTGCCTATCTCCTCGCAACGCTAATTGACGATTTTCCCAAGAAATCCTTCCTAATTGTGCTGCCCTCACAGCGTGAAGCCGAACAGGTGATAGCGGAAATCTGTACATATCGAGCGTACCCGACTTTAGAAACGACACCCACCCCGACTCCAGAATCTGGTATGCATTTCTTCCCGAGCTGGCACCGCAAAATTTTTGACGGCATCGCACCTCCTAAAAACACCGTCGCAGACCGGATGCGGTGTCTCGAACGCCTACTGCAGCAAGAACGGAGCATCGTCGTAACCACAATCCAAGCAATGCTTTATAAACTTCCGACCCGACAGCATTTCGCCGACGCTTGCCGTGTCCTTAATCTTGGGGACGAGATAGATCCCGACGATGTCGCAGCAATGCTTATGTGCGGTGGATACCAGAGCGTTGAACTCGTGGAGGTCAAAGGGGAGTTTGCACGCAGAGGCGATATCCTTGATGTCTATCCCCTTACAACCGATACCCCAGTCCGAATTGAATTTTTCGGGGATGAAATTGATACCATCCGCACCTTCGATCCGATATCCCAACGTTCAACCGCATCGATTCAATCGGTTACCTTGACACCATTGCGAGAAGTGCTTGCCGATGCTATATCCGTTGAACATTGGCGCGCCCAAACAGATTCGCTCATTCAGGCACGACCCACACCGCAACTGATAAATGTCGTCCGAGAAGTCACACAGCACTTGACAAAAGCAACATCTCAGTATCCGCTTCAAGACTGTCCTCTCAATGATGCAATAGAGGCGTTTTTACCGATGCTTGTCCCGGAAACCGAATTGCTGACGGACTATCTCGCCGATGATACAATTGTCTGCTTGATAGAACCACAGTGGCAACACCGCGAAGCCTCACAAATGCACGAACGGACGCAGGAATTATATCAAAAAAAGATGGATGAATCCAGCCTCATGGTGCCACCGGATAGTCTCTTAGCCGCCTTTGAAGTGCTTCGCACAGCATTAGAGAGGTATCCCGTCATCTCATCATCTTTGGCACCACCGCGTGAAGTTACCGAGAGTCAATTGACACCACTGCATTTTGAGATGAAACCGCTCGCCCTACCATCTGGCAACTATCAAACGATCATCAATCAGGTTAAAACATGGGTAGTCGCAGGGAAACGGATCCATCTTTTTTGCGAAACGCCGCAACAGTCAAAACGCGTAACTGAGATATTAGCCGAGCGGGACTTATTTCCACCAGATATTGACATCAGTGTCGGAGCAATCAGTGAGGGGTTTCTCAACGAACAGTTAGATCTCATGGTTATTTCTGAAGACGAACTCTTCGGAAATCGCCAACACCGTCCCATCCGACGCCGCCCGCCTACAGACGGCACACCCATTCTTAGCCTGATTGATCTAAAAGTCGGAGATTATGTTGTCCACGTTTCCCACGGTATTGCTCGCTATGACGGGATACGCCGGTTAGCCATTGACGGAAAATCACAAGATTTTCTGATCCTTAAATATAGCGACGATAATATCCTCTATGTACCTACCTATCAAGTAGACCTCGTTCAGAAATATATCGGGAGCAAAGACAACACGCATAAACCTCGCGTGGACCGGCTCGGGGGCACAGCGTGGCATCGACGAAAGGGACGTGTTAAAGAATCTATTGAACAGATGGCGGATGAACTGCTCAACTTGTATGCCCTTCGGCAAGCCCGAAAAGGATACAGCTTTCCCGCTGAAGTGCCGTGGCAAACCGAATTTGAGGCGCTCTTCCCCTATCAAGAGACCGATGACCAACTCCAGGCGATTGAGGACGTTAAAGCTGACATGGAAGGTGAGCGACCCATGGATAGGCTTGTCTGTGGAGATGTCGGATATGGAAAAACAGAAGTCGCCTTGCGTGCCGCTTTCAAAGCCGTTATGGCTGAAAAGCAGGTCGCAATTCTCGTGCCAACAACGATTCTCGCTCTGCAACACTACGATACCTTTGAGAAACGATTTCAATCTTTCCCTATCAATATTGAGATGCTCAACCGGTTTCGGACACCGAAGGAGATTAAACAGATAAAGGAAAGGTTAGCGAAAGGGACAATTGATGTTGTGATTGGCACACATAGTCTGCTTTCCAAGACAGTGACATTTCAGAATCTCGGGCTGCTCATCGTTGACGAGGAACATCGTTTTGGGGTTAAGCATAAGGAAAAAATAAAACAATTTAAAGAGACTATTGATGTCCTTACATTGACAGCTACACCGATCCCACGTACACTCCACATGTCGCTTGTCGGTATCCGAGATTTCAGCGTTATTAATACGCCACCAGCAGATCGATTACCGATCCAGACGTTTGTGATGCCTTACGATAGCGAGATCATTCGAGAAGCCATCACAACGGAATTAGCGCGCGACGGACAGGTCTTTTTCGTCCATAACCGTGTTCAAGATATTCAGAACATTGCCAGAACGCTTCAAGAACTCGTGCCGGATGCACGCATCGCTGTCGCACACGGACAGATGCCAGAACGTGAATTAGAAGCTGTTATGCTTGAGTTTGTCCGCCACAAACACGATATACTCGTTTGCACAATGATTATTGAATCAGGACTGGATATCCCGAACGTGAATACGATCCTGATTAATCGCGCGGATGCCCTCGGTTTAGCACAACTCTATCAGTTACGTGGGCGCGTCGGACGTGCCAACCTTCAGGCTTATGGGTATCTATTCTATCCACGAGACCGAGCAATTACGGAGGGCGCGGAAAAACGACTTCGCGTTATTGAGGAATTCACTGACCTCGGTTCCGGTTTTAAAATTGCCCTCCGGGATTTGGAAATTCGCGGCACAGGAAATATACTCGGGGCTGAGCAGCATGGACATATCGTCACTGTAGGCTATGAACTTTATTGTAAACTTCTTGAAGAAGCTGTCATGGCTCTAAAAGGTGAGAAAGTTGAGGAGACACTCGAAACACGAATTAACCTGCCAGTAGAAGCCTATCTCCCCGATGATTATGTACCCGATAGCCGCCAGAAAGTCTCTATCTATAAGAAAATCGCAGGTGTGAAAGACGCTGCTGCATTGAAAGAACTCCGCGCAGAACTTCAGGACCGCTATGGTGCGATCCCTGAACCCGCTGAGATGTTACTTGAAATTGCCAGCGTAAAGCAACTCAGCCAAAATCTCGGTATTACCGCAATCGTCGCTGGAAAAGAGCAGGTAAAGGTTACTTTTGACGAACAGAAACCGAAAATTAATGTGAAGAAATTCATTGAGATAATCCACCAAGATAGCAACCTTCAGTTGCAACCGCCAGCACAACTCAAAATTCGGATGCCGGGGATGACTGGAGTGAGTCTATTAACCGAATTACAACAAACGCTCAAGTTGTTTGTTGATATGTAATATCCCTTGTAGGACGGGTTTGTAACCCTGATATATTCTCCTTGTAGGACGGGTTTGTAACCCCGATTATTGCGTAAATCCTAAATTTGTCAAGTTCTAACGAAAGGAAATTTTAGCACATGCGAAAAACGATTACTATTTTTGTAGTTGTCGCCGTGACCTGTCTATTGACTTGGAAGTTCGTTCAATCGGATAGCCATGAGCAGCCGGCATCTGATATGGACGAAAGCCAGGTGATTGTCGCTGAGTACAAATGGAACGACGACACACATCAAATTTCGTTGGCGGACCTAAACGCTGCAATCGCAGAATTACCGGTTTACCGTCAACAGAACTATAAGAGTCGAGCGGATAAAGCCGAATATCTTGAAGAATTAATCGAGGAACGGCTCAAAATTCTCCGCGCAGCTGACGAGCGGTTTGATAAACTCACGGAACACCTCAAAAAACTCGATGACTACACGCACCAACTCATGGTTGAGAAATTAACCGAAATGGAAGTTGATGCCAAGGTCGTTTATACAACTGACGATCTCATGGCACACTATCAGGCAAATCTCAGCGAGTACATTGAGGATGAAAAAGTTCGCGCAATCTGCATCACACTTGATGATGAGGACCTCGCTCACGAAACGCTTGACGCTATTAAAGCCGGAAAAGACATCGTTGAGATGGCGAAAGAACTCTCCGAAGCCGGAAAACTCGCAAACGGACCCGGCAGTTCTGACCCAGAGGATCCTGGTAATACCTACTTCTTCACAAAATCCGCTTCAGCGCGTTGGACAGAGTTCATAGAAGCTGTTTTTGCTCAAGAAGTTGGCGAAATGACAGATGCTGTCTTTGAAGTCGATGTCAATGACGAAACCTTCTACCTTATCTTCCGGAAAGAGGAACATCAACCCGAACGACAGAAGGAATTTGACGAGGTCAAAAGCGATATCGAAAGAACTGTTGAGCGCACAAAGAAACGCGAGCGCATCAATGAGTGGGTCGCTGAGATCTCCGAAAAAGGCAAATTGAAAACCTACGCTGAGAATATTCCAACGCCACCGCAACCTGAGGAAGCGGAGACCGAGGAGTCAGAACAGTAGCCTATTTCCATTTGTGGAAGCAATGTCCCTAACCACAGCGTTAGGTCGAAAAAGGAGTTAAAATTGAAAATGCTCACAAGAATTGCCCAATCCATGGGTAGAATAGATTGCACGCTTCGACTGCCGGTCGTCCCTTTACTTTTAATTGGGATCCTTGCCACACACCCCATCTTTTATAGTTGTGGCGACAAGGCTATCGGCGCAGACGGAACAGTTATCGCTGAATTTGAGTGGAATGGTAAACAACGCATCACCCTTGAGGAGATGATGCAAGAGATTAGCGAACTCCCGGAATACAAGCAACGGCAGTATCAGGACAAAGAGGGGCTCGAGACATATATGCTCCTTATGGCGGAAAGTCGCTTAATTCTCAATCTCGCTCGCGATCATAAACTTAACGAAGACACCGAAATTCTTAAAAAGGTTCAGGACTATCTTCATGAGTTGATGGTGAAGAGAATTACCACCCAAGAAGTTGATGATAAACTCACCTTTTCTGAAGCCGATTATATGGCGTATTATGAAGCACACAAAGAAGAATACGTCCGTCCGGCGCAAGTGAGGCTTTTGTGTATCACCCTGATAAATAAGGAACGGGCTGATGAAGTCTCCGCGCAGATCAAAGAAGGTAAAGACATCGCTGAAGCCGCACAAGAACTCTCTGACCGAGGCGAACTCGTCGGCCCTGGTGCCAACCCATCCGCTCCGGGCGACACCGATTACTTCAGTCGTGACTCCTATCCATCCGGAACAGAACCCTTCTTGGACGCGGCATTCTCGGCAGAGATCGGTCAACTCCACGATGACGTTATTGAAGTCGAAGTCCAAGGTCAGAAATACTTCATGATGTTCCGTAAGGACGAGGCGCGCGATGAATACCAAAAACCCTTTGACGATGAGGATGTCCGTAAAAGTGTCGAGCGGAAAGCCGATCGCGAAAAACGTGACGCACTTATGACGGAATGGATTAGCAAACTCCGCGAGCGTGCCGAGGTCAAAACCTATATTGATCGGATTCCAGAGGCAGAACCCGAAGAACCGCCTGCAGAAGCGGAATCAGACGAATCACCCGCGGAGACAGAACCAGAAGAATAGTTGTCAGTTGTTGTCAGTTGTCAGCTGTCAGTTGTCAGTTACAAGAGCGATATGGTTTAATCAGAACCCTCTTAACTGATAACTGACAACTATTAAAAAGGAGCAGGCACATGCTGGATAAAAAAGGGGGCTATCTCACCTTGATCGTCCTTCTTATCATCAGTGGTGGGATCTCAAGCATTCACGCTCGCACATTTGATAGAATCGTTGCTTACGTCAACGACGATGTTGTAACTAAGCGCGAACTTGATGTCTTAGTGAATCAGCGCGCAATGGAACTCCAACAAGTTTATCGCTTTAGCGAGCGAGAGGCCCTCAATGAGGCTGAACGCCAACGAACTGAGTTGTTGGACAGGCTTATCCGGCAAATGCTGCTTTTGGAAGCAGCATTGACATTAAGGATTACTGTCACTGAAACAGAGGTGGAACAGTACATCAAAGAATTTAAAGATAAATATCAAATTGAAACCGACGAAGAATTTAAGAGGCAGTTGAACCGAGAAGGTATGACACTCGTCGGATTTCGTGAACAATCAGAGCGGAACCTTAAAACCGAGAAACTCGTTATGGGTAGAATCGTACCCCGATTGCAGATACGCGATAGTGAAATCCAAAAATTCTTTGAAGAAAATCGAGATCAATTATCAACTAAAGCGGATAAAGTCCATTTACGACACATTTTTATTGCATTTAAACCCAATCAAGCGGATCGCGATGCCGCTTATGAAAACGTCAAAAAAGCACTTAATGAGATTGAAACAGGCGGAGCGACATTTGAAGATGTCGCAAAACGTTATGATACCTCAAAGCAGACAGGCGATCTCATAAAAGCTTCCACCGAAGAACTCAGTAAATTTCCGAAGATCTTCCAGGATTCACTCATAAACTTGACAATAGGTACACTCAGTGAACCTATTGAAGGGGACAGAGGGCTCTATGTCTTCACGGTTGAAAATAAAACTGACGAGATAATTGAATTTCGGTATTTCATTGTCCCCCTAGTCCCGAGCCCATCGGCTATACAAGAAACACGCAAGCGGGCTGACGTAGTTTACGCAAAATTGGAGGCTGGTGA
>VYCT01000088.1:0-3138 GCA_009843785.1 Candidatus Poribacteria bacterium
CAATGATAGAAAGGCAGGTGCCTATTTAATGGTGTCTGCCTTTTTGTGTTTTTTGCAATCCACGTTTTGGTTAGATTCTCATAAGACGCTTGTTGACCGATTAAGCTGCCTGTGCTACAATAATCCCATCAACGATTCAGACAAGCGGAGGAAAATACGATGCAAACATATCGGATCGGAATTTTGGGATGTAGAGGCCGCGGTAGCGCAGCAGCACGGGCATATCATGCGCATCCACGCACAGAGATCGTCGCGCTCTGCGATCTGATTGAAGAACGCCTGAATACTTTAGGCGAAGAAGTCAACGTCTCAGCACGGTTCACGGATTTAGATGAGATGATCCAACAGACACAACCCGATATTGTCGCGATCCCCACCGGCACGGAATTCCACTATGATCTGTGTATGCGTGTACTGGAACACGGGGTCCATATTGAGGTGGAAAAACCGATGTGCGTAGACCTCGTGCAAGCGGATGCTGTTATCGCCAAAGCGGAAGAGAAAGGCGTGCAGGTTGCGGTGCATCATCAAGGCAGGGTTGGCGCATCTATGCAGGCACTTGCCCGTGCTTTTAATGCCGGGACAATCGGCGAATTGCGCTATATGTACGGCAGCGGGAAAGGCTACTATGGCGGCTACGGATTGATGAACATCGGTACACACATGCTCAATAACATGCTGCACTTTGGGAAACGCTGTAAAAGTGTTGTCGCACACCTGACGACGGGCGCAAAATCGATCACACCTACAGATGTTGTACCGTCACCGAGCGGTATGGGAACGATCGCGGGCGAATACATCACCGCGACATTACAATATGAAGGTCACGTTACCGGCACGCTGCTCCAACATCGGTTTCACAA
Organism: Candidatus Poribacteria bacterium; assembly: GCA_009843785.1. Classification (GTDB taxonomy): domain Bacteria; phylum Poribacteria; class WGA-4E; order WGA-4E; family WGA-3G; genus WGA-3G. The sequence continues at coordinate 864 of VYCT01000088.1, forward strand.
GATGGATACGGGTGCGTATTCTATGGAACTCTACGGCACCGAGGGGCGACTCTTCTGGAAAAGCGGCGGTGCATGGTGGCTACCCACACCGCACTATCTCCCCGATGGAACGCACGACCAGTGGGAAACGCTGGACCTCATCTATCCTGAACACTATGACCCCAAAAGCAGTGCCTCAGAATCGGATTACTGGTTCGTGGAGGACTATGTCAACGCATTAGATGAAGGTAGACCACATACATGCAGCGGCACCGAGGGACGACATATCATTGAGATGATGATGGGGATTTTTGAATCGGCGGCGTACGGGACCCGTGTTGACCTTCCACAATCTGATCGGCGGCACCCGTTGTTAAGATGGCGTGAAGAATCAGGTTTAGACACACCCGCAGAAATGCCGAGAGCGTATGGAGACTGGCTGACGTTAGAATCCAATAGAATTAGTTAACCCCTAACGGTAGGTGCGGTTTCCTTGGGGAAATACGCGGAAATACCCAAGCAAAAACACCGCACCGAATTCAAATTATCCGTGTTCAGATTGCCTACGAGCGTTTCTTTGCTTGGTTGAACTAAAAGGGCTTGGTAGGCAGTTGGATAATTCGTAGAAAGGAAAAGAATCGATGGAAAAACTGATGTATCCATTCATGACACGCGTCTTACTTCCAGAAGAAGGCGGCGGTTATTTAATCGAGTTTCCGGATCTTCCGGGTTGTATGTCCGATGGCGAGACGCTTGAAGAAGCCATTGAAAATGGAAAGGATGCCCTGCAGTGCTGGATTGAGGCTGCAGCAGAAGATGGACAGGAAATACCTGAGCCGGGTTCATCACCAACGTGGGTTCAACAAGTTCCCACCGACGTTCATATACAACTCTCGAAACGTGCAGCGGCAGAAGACATGAGCCTCTCTGAACTCGTTGCCTTGATATTGGACCAAGCCACCGATGATTCAAAATAATGGATGGTATCTTCACCGAATGAAAATAGGCAAGAGATTCCTCGCAGCGGTGTGTCATTCGGTAAATGCTTTCGCATAAGGTTTACTTAGGAATACACCTACATTATCTGTGCAATAACAGCGTTCGTCTGCAACCCAGCCTCACCGGAACACCGAATTGGCTCACCCGTCTTAAGATGATTGATGAAATCTTCTACAAGCCCCGTATGTGTGTGTGGCAGCGGGGTCTGATGCAGTTCAACCAACCCTTTTGACTTCGTTTCAAGCGTCAGGTTCCCCGAATTCAAAGGCGAACACCGCAAACACCCTTCCGTGCCGTAGACCTCAACATCGTCAATCGAGACACCAACATTCCAGTTAATATTCGCTACAGCATGCGCACCACTCTCGAAACGGAGCGTAAACACGGTGGAGTCATCCACCTCTATATCCAAGTGGACGGTCTCCGCATAGCCTTGCACAGACGCAATATCTCCCATCAAATACTGAAGCAGTGAGATGCGGTGGCTACCGAGATCCATCAGCACCCCACCACCACTGATTTTGGGGTCCACCCGCCAACTGCTCAGATCGTGCCGATTCGGGTTATAGAAACCGGTATGATTCACCTTTGCAAGCACTACCTCACCGATAGCACCCTCATTCATCAACGCCTTCATCTTTACGATATTCGGATAGAAGTTTCGGTAATAGGCAAGCATCAAGGTAACACCCGCGTCGTGGCAGGCATCTACCATACGTTGGCACTCCGCAACCGTCATCGCCATCGGTTTTTCGCAAAGGACGTGCTTACCGGCTTTTGCCGTACGGATAACGTGTTCACAGTGGAGGTACGGCGGCGTTGCGATGTAGATCGCATTGAGTGCGTCATCTGCGAGGAGTGCGTCAACATCGGTATAGACCCGCTTCGCGCCGTGCCTTTTCGCAAAGTCTTCCGCTTTGGCACGGTCCCGCCGCATCACAGCAATAAGTTCTGAGTCATCGACGCTATAGAGTGGCGGTCCGCCTTTATATTCAGCGACATCGCCACAACCGAGTATGCCCCATCTGAGCGTTGCCATGAAAACTGTTCCTTGTCGTTAGTGAGTTCTTCACTTGATTCAATTTTAACTTTTAGTTATGAATACACTTTAATAATATAACGTTTTCGTTAAAAAATGTTACACCAGTGTAACATTTGGCGTACAGGGCATATCAGCAGAGAACCCAGTGGCTACAAGGGTTCATAGCCGTTTTATGTTCCGATTTTCCGCGGTGAAAAAAATAATTTGGTGGAAATGTAACATCTTGGATCCTGTGAACAACATCAGGGTAAAATA
>VYCT01000088.1:3148-13544 GCA_009843785.1 Candidatus Poribacteria bacterium
AACCATATTTCTTGTATAGTATAATTATATCATGTATTTGGGCAGGTGTCAAGTTTTTTACTATGTTGAATATTGGTCGGAAATCTGTTAGGATATTGTGTAAAGAAAAATCAGGAGGCTGGACAATGGCAAACACCGCAATACTTGAGAGAATCTACCCATTTTTTGTCGTCGACAACCTTGCGGCGTCGATTGACTTCTACAATCAAAAACTCGGTTTCGAGACAGACCTGCTTATTCCGGAAGATGACCCTTTTTTTGGGATAGTCTCACGTGATAACGTGCGGATACTGCTCAAACATATCACGGAATTTATTCATCCCGTACCGAACCATACTCGGCACGAGTGGGCAAGATGGGACGCTTTTATTTTCACTCCCGATCCGGATGCGCTGTTTGCGGAGTATCAGTCGCGCGGATTGGAATTCCACGAACCGCTGGAAGATACCGACGACGGTCTCCGCGCTTTTGAACTCAAGGATCATGATGGGTATGTTTTGTGTTTTGGGAAACCGATTTGATGGAAGATGGGGAGAAATGGGCGATTCCACGCTAACGCATCACATCCGTTTCTCTGCGGCGTTCTGTGAGAGAAATATCGCTAAGTCTCCACATTTACCCGCATGAAAATCCGCACTGACTCGTTCCAGTGTAGAATTAAGTTTTCCTGCTTTTACGTCTTCCTCTAACTGTTTGTCCCACGCTTGCCTATCTGCTTCAAGAACTTGATAAAGCGTATTTTCGAGGGTTTCTAATAATGCGTCTTGTGTATCTGCCTCACACTTCACCTTGGGATGTTCCTGTATCCATCCCATCCACCTTTTGCCATTTTTTTGGATTTTGGCGGTATAGATCTCGCCATCTTCCACATCATGAATTTTAACAGTTTGGATGTGGTACATCTTTTCCTCCCCTGATAAGGTTCAAGCATAGCCTTCTCATAATTTGAAAAATCAGACTTTAAAACTTTTAATGCTCTCTTTACTGAATGTTGCCATCTTGGTCAATACTCCTCAGTAACAATCTCCCCAAAGAAGTAATTTCATAACCGCTGGCCTTCATCATCCCTGTCTTCTCATCAAATTCAGCGGACTCGCCCCGCCTCGGTTGCTGGAATCTGATTTTAAGCAGATTTAAACGAGCAAGGTTGGTTCTGTAAGTTTCATGAATGGCATGTTTATCAACTTCTTCCTGTGAGGATCCCAAATGCACAACAGTTCCAGTCACGACCTGTTGATGTTTCTGACGAAACTTTTGCTGTTGAGCTATACTCCCAGAGTAAGACTTTAAAATAAGCACTTCAACATCGTTTATCTCCGCCAGTATAGATAGCAACTTTTTGTAAGCGATACGCTCTAAATCCTCATCCGTTAAACTGTTTTTCAGCAAAGATGCAATGTAATCTATACGCTCTTTTGAAAGTGCTCGCGCCGCCTGAAGAAACCCATCCTCCATCAAATCAATAGATTTCTCTTCAAGAATCCTTGCTTCTACTTTTGCCGCTTCTTCTGGATCAATTTTTGATTCTAGCACTTTAAGAAATGAGGCAATTCTATCAAGTCTCTGATTTGGAATTAGATAACTAATAATTTCTGCTATTGATGACCCCACAAGGGGAAGCGCACCACAAACTCCCTTTAAAGCACTCGCTATTAGATCGCTCTTTTTGACCTCTATATCATCCTTTTTAATATCCAATGTTTTCTCCTCTTTCGACAAGATGCACACAACAAAATCAAATCAAATCAAGATGGTCCATATCCTACCAATTCTTCTTCAAATTGAGAATCGCTTACCTCATGAATTTCACTTCCAAGCATCCTTAAAAAAGCCCACTTAGAAGGATCTGTATCAGCAGCAAAGATGCCAAATTGGGCATCACTGCCTCTGAGATACCCATACAATTGGTCTATTCCGGTTTTCACAGCGTATCCAATTCTCTTGCATTCCACGATGACAGCAAGTTGGCCTTCCTCATTAAGAAGTCCAACATCTGCTCTATACAAACCAGATCCTATATTATATTCCAGAACTGTAGAAAATTTGTTAAATTTGGGACCATTGAAATATCGCAGGACTGCCCCGATTACAATACCCTCGCCCGCGTACTTCCCTAAACCGCGATACACGTGTGCTTCCGTATCATCTAATTTTAGATTTAAGTCCTTACTTTGAGACGTATGTGCCACCCCTCCTTCTGGCAGAAGGTATCCAATAGAAACTCCAGCATGTTTGGCAAGGGCGTTATTCTTCCTTTCAGCATAATCAGCAAGGGCATGCCACTTTTGGCGGGCTTCATTAATTTTTCCGTTCTGTTGCAACCTATAAGCATCAGCCGCAGTTTTTTCCACAAAAGATGCATTAGGGCTCCGTTCAACATTCAGGACAACTTTCTCAACTAGCGAGAATTCCTCGGACTCTTTATCCTTTAGAAGATTATCAATGTTAACACTACTTTCCACTATCCGAATCAGCGTTGTCTGAGGTTCAGATTTACGGCGGTGGCTTATGGCAATAGCCGCAGCAATACCACCTATGAATGTGCCGATACCACCTAGAGACAAGCAAATTTCCAAAAAGCTCATACCACTTCCTAGGAATCCATTTTTCTCTGTTGCATCACCTGATGACTGATTTTTTTTGTCATCCGCGCTATTTTTGCTTGTTTGTGCTGATAATCCAACTATGCTTGCTATAAACATCAGAACTAAGATCGCTGCAACTATGGTAAACCTATACCATGTTTTAGAAAATTGTCCTATGGAATGCCTCTCCCTGAAATTCTTTACTATCACCTTACCGCGCATAGATACCCTTTTCATCAAGCACCCTCAACGCTTCCCGTTCCAAGTTACAGGTTTCCGTCCATTTCCGATTCGCTTCCAAAACTGTGTCGTTTATTTCCTGCTGGGCGTTTTCATCGCTCAATAATGGAACACTGACTTGCGAAATATGTTCTTTTTCCAAATGCCTCACCACAGCACCATAAGCAAATCTGTGAATTAATTCACGAGCATAATCGCTTGACAACCAAGCATACAGATAACCTGAAATTTCTTTGTTTACCGGAACTATACGAATAATGTCATGGGCCATAACTCACCCATCCCAATGTTTTGGGACTAATACGGTCTCCACACCTTTGAACTCAAGAACCACGACGGTTATGTTCTGTGTTTTGGCAAACCGCTTTGAACGGAAAATCGTCTGAATCGCGGATTACACGGATTACGCAGATTGACGCGGATAAACGGAATGTGTTGAGTCGAACCGCTTACCTAAGGTACTTGTTCTCGAATAGGAATAAGCAGTTTCATAAAGTTGGCCCACACCTGCCTATCCGCTTCTTGGAAGGATACCGCCCAAATATCTCCTAAAACTTCTAAAATATCCTTTATGTTTGAAGGACGCACCGGCTGACTTTTTAATTGGATATGGGGGCCGTCAGATTCGGTCAAGATTCGATCTAATGGGATTCGGTCAATAATGTTCCTACCTGTCTTTGATCTTACCATGGCGGGATTAACAGAGAAATAGTGTCCAGCTCGGACAGCCTGATCTAGCACAGTTAAGGGACCACTATACCAGTGAAAAACTGCACTTTGTATATTGAATTCTTCTAACAACTCCAGCACTTTACTTTCAGCACCGCGCGAATGTAGACTAACAAATCTTGGGCGGTTTTGTATCTGCTTGAAGACGAAACGCAAACTCTCAATTTGAATGTCTTTGGTGTCTCGTCCTTCTTTTGAAAAGTCTAAACCAATTTCCCCTATATAAGAAGTTTTTGAGAAAGTTTGCTTGAATTTCTTGCGTTCTCCTTGGTGGTACTCTGCCATCAGAGGATGGAGACCAAGGGCTGGTCGAATTTGCTGGAATCCGCGCAGATGTGGCAATCCCATTTCAAAATGACTTGGCAGGTTTGTGACAGCGATTGTTAAAATTCCGCTCTGTTCTACTGCTTTTGCAATAGCATGAGGGTTAGGATAAAGATCAATATGACAATGTGTATCTAACATATTTCCCTATTTAGGATATTAAACCAGCGCGCTGTCTAATTTCATCAGTCCCCTTAGCTTGAAGCAAAGCACGAACTTCATCCATTGATCTCGCGACAATATCAGCATATTCCTGCAGGCGAGTTATCTCAACATTTCCGTTTGCCTGAAGTAAATAGGCAATTTCTTGCCTGGAAAAATTACTGCGTAGAAACGATACAAGGGCGCGGAAGTCATTGGGATACGCTTTCTTAGAATCCAAATCAATCCTGCATATCTTGCGCCCATAGGGCTCTTCATCCCAGTTGATCTTATAGAGAGATGCTCGCCTATAGATACAAGGAACACATACTCCACACCCTTTAGCCGAAGTGTTGGGCCACCATGACTTGTGCCCTCCCTTGGCACAAGAAACTGACTTTGGAGCGGCAATATGCAGAACATCTCTGTTGAGACATTCCTCCACGCATTCTCCTTTTGTTTTTAACTCAAGAGGGTTGCAAAGTTTGTTTTTGATCCCTAATTTCTCAAAAATTTCGCGCAACTTGTTCAAAAAAAATGGGTGGGCGGTCCTTGTACTACATGAACCACGACGTGATGGTGTAAGAGGAACATTGAGAGCAATCGCCCCATTTTCTGGTATCAGGAAAGGTGTTTGTTCATTAATAGAACAAGCCGCATACATTCCGAGAGCAATAAAAAGTAAAGATCTGCTACGATATGTTTTCTCGGTACCTGAAGGTTTCGGTCCGACTTTCACCTGAAGTAAATCAAGGCGTGATTGATAGTGATCTTTCAAAATATCATACAAGTGTTTTTGATCTGAGGCAGCTTTACTATACCGGTCATAATGCCCTACAAGAAAAAGACTGCTAGTAGAATTGAATTCTAGATAATCTATTGCTCCAATCAATGAATCCAAGCCACCAGAGAAAAGGCTTACAGTGTTGCCTTTCGCTGAGGGTTGAAACTTACGGCGAGACCTAGGACGATATAACTCGTACTGTAGTTCTGTAAACTGAATTTTCCAAGTATCACCTGTTAAGAAGGAAAGGCAAATTTCAAGATCTTCTGTAACAGTAAACCATTTCTCAGGATTAGAAACCTGCAAACAGAATTCCATTGTGCGTGTCCAACGGTCATCCGTTCTCTCGCGAGAAATGAGTTTGTCAATGCCATACACCACTGAAGCAAAAAAGAGAAAATCCAAAATAATTGGATCTGGGATATTACAACGGTCATGTAATACGGAAAAGTCTAAATCAAGTACACATTCAACGTCATGATCCGCACATCGTAAAATGACTTCGGCAAATTCAAGTCTGGTTGCCTCTGAGGGACTGATAAGAATGTCAATTTTCATTCACTAAAAACCTCCAAAGTCTCTTGAAGAATTTCTTCAACTATCTGTTGTCCTTGACTACCATCCCAATCAATCTGACTTATCTCCTGATCCCCAGTTGCCTCTTTTAATGCTTCACAAACATAGTCCCGTATTTCATCAATAGATTCCGCTGCTTCCTTGTTCCCTATATTAGCAACGAGTTGTCCGTAAAAATCTTTGCAGAACTGTTCATAGATATAATATCCAAAAAAACGTCGAAGCAAATTATCAAGAGCTACACCGTGGGTTCTCATTTCCATTACTTCTTCAACATCTTCAGGCCCATCTGCATCATTGAGGATTTCATCCATAAGATCGCAAAGTGCTGTCCTCGCGTCAGCTTCATCAAGCGTGTTGCTCGGACCACCAAGGTGATCCAAAAGTGAGTGTGCAATTTCACTAACTGTTTTTCCTTCAAGGGACCCTAGACCGGCATCTTCAAATGCTTTTTGAAAACCCTCGCTAGCGACTGAAGAAAAGAATCCACCGATGCTTTGAGCAACGCTTTGAGCAGCTCGTCTCCGTGCTGCACGTCCCCTATTAGTTGTGCCCCGTGAGGAACCGTAGTTAACGTTCACATAATCTCGTACAATTTCTTTTCTACTGGTGGAACTGAGTGAACCTTGACCAGTTAACCGGGTAACTTTTCCCTTCAATTTTTTCCATTGTGGAGATGTTGGGGCTTTGTAGTTGGTTGATGTTCCCATAAGTTTAGATTTCCGCGTTACGTTTTTTGAGTGCTCTACCAATCCGAGATTTTGTTGCAGCTAGTCGATCAATAGTAGGCTGCAGAACCGTCATTAACTCAGTTTTTTTTGCAAGTCCACTAAGAGGAATTCCCACAGCAGGCGGTATTGATCTATCAGGAACTCTATCTAATACATACACTAATTTTTCTGCAGCCCCATTAATATGCTTTTCAACAAGTGCTATGAAAGCATCATAGCCTTGTTTCTGATCTGGATGTCGATAGACACGTTCCTCAAGTTGTGTTAGCAAAGAATTTATTTCGTCTTCATTCAAATCAACCGTACCATCAACAGCAATATTACGCTTGCCAGCATTATCAGAAACAAGCCCTTCAAGTATCCGTCGAACAATCGGAGAAACCATTGATATACCAGAAAATGTTGATTGGAGACGATCTCGCGAGATCCAAAAATAGTCTCGTAAATCCACATCCGAAAGTGCCGGTTCCATCGCTATCCACTTTTGTATAGAGGATGTTTCCCAGCCAGAAATAGTTTTCCTCGTTTCCGATTCCTTTCCGGTATCCTCTTTGCCATCTATATCTTCATCAGAAGAAAGAACACTTGACTTCTTGTTACTTGCCCCCTCATTAGGAGCACGAATACTTGATTCCAAGTTTTGAATTTCCTCTGGAAAACCTTCTGCCGCAGTTTGCCATTCATAGAGTTGACTGTACTGTTCTGGGTGCCCGTATTCCAAGACCATCAGTTTGACCAAAATCTCGTCATGAATGTGCTCGAGTTTTGCAACTTCTGCCAGTTGTTTGCGAAGTACAAAGGCATTCAGGAACCGCTTAACCTGACGCGGATTCCCTTTAAGCCCCTCAGTAATTGACGGGGCAGAGGTGGCACAGAAAATAAGGCTCTTGGACAAGGATTCTGGAACCCCCTGCTCTCCTAACACATCTTTGATATTTGTGTACCCAAAAACAGAATAACGATCCCGGGTCCGGAGAGAATCAAAAGCAGCAAGGCATCTTTCCGATTTTTCTTTTTCAAGATCACGCAAACAGAAAAGAAGTACCATGTAAGTTTCAACTTCTGCCGGAGATAATCTTGGAAGATGGTAGGGAATTTGGATTAACTTTTCAAGATAATCAAGTACGAGCCTATGTCCAGCTTCTCGTTGATTATCTTGTTCTTCAATTTCGCTCGGTTTGTACCGAGTTTCAATTGCGTGCCTTACAATTCGTGGATCGGCCCCGATAACAAAAGCCGTCTGCTCTACATTCAAAAAGAGTTTGATGGCTTCTAAGTTGTCTATAATCCGCTCAGGAGAGCAGCGGTCAAGATCATCAATAAGCACTACTAATGAATCAATGTCGCACTCAGCAATTAAGGACGAGAATTTATCTCGGAATGATCTAACATCTAAGTGGACAGATGGCGGTTTACTTGCATCTATTAATTTGTCAAAATCAACATTTTCCTCTGCTGCAGTTTCTTCTGAATTATCCTCCTTAGATACCTCTTCTTTTTGTTTAAATAGGGAACTCGCCCCGCCAACTACACTTGGAATCAGACTCGCTCCACCTGAGATATGTGCAGCAAATGCAGGTAGTACCATATGCTGCAGACCAAATCTAACAAGCCGCATGGAATCCACCGATTTTAGAAGATTCGCAGCTTTGTCCCGTATTTTTGGACCAAAACGCTGGTGTTCACTAAGCTGCAGAAGTATAGAACTGATAATTGCGGATTTGGCATCATCGTAGCCCTCAAACAACCACCCGTTAAAATAAAGACAAGCAATCTTCTCGTATTTTGCTTGTTCTTCTGAGTCCTGCTCATAATTGTTAGGATCGAAAGATTTTTCAAGCATTCTCATAACGCTTGTTTTCCCGCTTCCCCAATCTCCAAATATACCTATAGTCGCTGGTAGCATCTCTGGTTCGGTTACAATTGAGTGAATTAAGTCCGCGTGAACCTGAAAACCGAGAAGGTCTTCTGTTGTTTCATTGTCTGACCACATTTACTTCCCTCATTTTATTCTTCCTTCATTTTATTTCTCACACATCAAAACTGCTTATTTTCAAGCGAGACATGCATCCTTTTTCCGTACATTTCCAAAAGACATTATACCTAATACTCAATTCGCTTAAATTGTGTATATAAAGACGATTTTTCACTGAGAATGTTTAATGCATCTTTCACAAATCTGCTAACTACTCACTGCCCTTAACAACAATGTAATTACCGTGCATAGATAACCTTCTCATCAAGCACCCTCAACGCTTCCTGCTCCAAGTTATAGGCTTCAGTGCGTTTCCGATTGGCTTCCAAAACCGTGTCGTTTATTTCCTGCTGGACGTTTTCATCACGCAATAACGGGACACTGATTTGCGAAACATGTTCTTTTTCTATATGCCTCACCACAGTCCCATAAGCAAATCTGTGGATTAATTCATGAGCATAGTCGTTTGACAACCAAGCATACAAATAATCTGAAATTTCTTTGTTTACCGGAACTATACGAATAATGTCATGGGCCATAACTCACCCATCCCAATGTTTTGGGACTAATACGGTCTCCACACCTTTGAACTCAAGAACCACGACGGTTATGTTCTGTGTTTTGGCAAACCGCTTTGAACGGAAAATCGTCTGAATCGCGGATTACACGGATTACGCAGATTCACGCGGATCAGAAGACGTATCCTGTCAAATCAGCGATGTTCATTCGTTACGTCCGTCCTGAGTTATGAACCATTCTCAATTAGTTTTTTCAGATTCAACACACTCAGTTATTACTTCCATTGCCCTGTTATTGTCCCCGAAAATAGCATCTTCCAATTTTTTATAAGTGCTGATACCGGGTTTGATACAAGAGGCCAATTGCCTTTGGAAATGTCCAGTGGTTTCACCGCTTATAACACGGGGTGCTAATTCGCGAACTTTTTGATGTAACTCTTGTATTGCCCGCTTCATCTTGTCACTTTCTTTTCCGGGCCACGTTTCCTTCTCTTTTAGTATTCCATTCCATTCATTAAGCAGAAAATTTGGTTCTAATTGATGGTCTTCACAGAATTTACGAAGCACATCGGGTTGGACAAAACAATGTTCAATAGTCCGAAATGGCAAAACCCTAATTCCGTTTTCTAAGTAATCTAAGCGTATCGTTTCTGCATCTGCCAGGTCATCGCGATCTCTTAGCCCGAGGATTTCCACATTCTTATCTCTGATAAATTCACTCATGTGAGTAGAAGAAACTATCTCATTCACTACATTCTCCTTTCCTCCCACGGACCTGAAATCAACAATTGGCCATCGCCCCTCGAAAATTTCCCTATAATAAGTCTCATCTGCATATTCCCCAGGCTTAGTTTTTTGCTCACCTTCACAAAAAACAATTGTCTCGGGCAATAACCTATCTTTTAAGTTTCCTATTGAGTGTAGCAACACCCTTGACCGCATTTTATATGTTGGCGCAATGGGTTGAAGTGGTTCCGCGTCATCATGGTCTTTTTCGCCGAAATCCAGGAAAGCAACCGCTGATGGGTCCTTATTATAAAGTTCCAGCGATTTTTCCAATATCTCAATAGAATGTGTAGAAATCCACAATTGTCCTTTATTCGGAGTTAATCTAAATAATTCTTCAATCAGTTTCCCTCGAACTGCAGAAGCAACATGCAATTCAGGTTCGTCTATAACATAGATAACTTCATCACCAAATTCTCTTCTAATCACAATATGATTTAAAACGAGGTCTACAACTGCGCTTTGCCCAGAAGATAATTGCTCTAAACTTAAAGTAATGGAATCCTTTTCAAATATAAACCCACGATTGTGTTTCAAGTCGCCGAGATTACTTAATTTCCAATTCCCGCCTAATACAGTTTTTAAAGCCTCTTCAATAGGAACAAAAGTATCGCGAATAATTTGATTCCATCTGCTATAATCCCCGCGTACCATAAAATCAGAACTATCTTTTATCCATTGAGAACATAGGGTGCGCCAATTATGAAGAAAAAATGGGTCGCCATCAATTAATCGTTGCCAAGTACGTTGTTTTAGATCCGTCGAATCGCTCACTCCACCACTCTGTGTTCCTATATTTCGGTATGGAGTTCTTACATTAAAACAATTTATCCATTCATCTTTGTTGCAATCTGTGTGATTATGAAAGTCTATATTTATGAAATGTTCTTTAACTAAATCCAATGTTGCTTGAGGGCCATGACGTAGAAATTGAGGGCTTACTCCCGGTGGATTCCGTAAAAAAGTTTGGCTCATGTCGAGATTGCATGCAATTCTATGCTTGAACG
>VYCT01000375.1 GCA_009843785.1 Candidatus Poribacteria bacterium
AATATTAACAGATGTGAAAAATATTACAAGAAATTCCGAAAACTAAATGGCCCTGTTGTTTGAACACAGTTATGAACAGTTGCCAAAGGTATGTGATCAGCATCTGGGTTGGCAGTTATTGAAACCTCTGAGCTCTGGAGATGAATACCGTTTGCAACGCTTGAGAGTTCCGGTTAATGACGAGCAATGTCATTTTGATGATTTAGTTCAGGATCTCCAAACGATATTAATTGAATCAATAAATGTGAAACCACTAAAGAGGCCGTTGCCTGCAGCAGAGAAGGCGGATCTTAAATGTAAAGGGAGTATTGAAATTCTTAAGGAAGTCCTTAATTTCCATTCAGTTGAGGATGCCGATCACCGAGTTTCTTTTTTACAAAAACTTCAGGCATTGCGCTCCGAGGGTAGCAGCCATCGAAAAGGTCGCGGCTATCAAAAGATCGCTAATTACTTCGGTGTTGATAGTCTTGGACATCGAGAAGCATTCGCTGAAATTCTTAAACAGGCTTTGGATACCGTTGATTTTCTCATTTCTGTCGTACGAAGCGGCAAACTCGGTGAGAAAAATGAAGGAAGTTCCTAAGAAAGTCACCTACTTTGTAGAAATTTGCCTTGGGCATTATATTACCAAATTAATTTCATGAGCCACATACCGCTCCGCTGGAGCGGAAACACCGAAAATCGCGCGTGCTATAGACATATCGCTCCGCTGGAGCGAGGACTCTGAGTGTACCGGTTTTCGCTATGAGGGTTTCGATCTGAGGATACATCGAAACCCTCTTTCTTTTCCTAAAGGAGAAACGAAAAGATTCAAAAACTAAGACGTGCCACGCCGTTGCTTCTTTTCCCATTCCCTCGCACCTTCTCGCGTTGTACGGTTTCCAACCTGTTGAACATGAACATCTTTACCGTAGTTCCGCTGGAGTTCCTTTTCACGGCGGTCTAAGTTGTTCGTGATTCCGCTACGGATAACTTCATTACCGCGCTTCAGATGATATTTATAGGTGTCACGTTTAGGCTCTATAGGCCCCCTCTCGCCTCAAGAACCTTCTTTACGGCTCGTTCAATTTTTGATTTTGAGAGTTTCCCTCGCTTAGGCGGATATTTGACAATTCTTTGTCCTGACATTCTAATTACCTCCTGAAAATATGTTAGAGTTCGCTACGAGGCTGAAGACTCAGCCACTCCGCAATGGCGAAAGTATACTATAAATTTTATGAGATGTCAATCGGGTGTGTAAAGTTGCATCAATGCTAAATTTGACAAAAAAGGCAGGCGGTGCTATAGTGGTAGCAGTCTGTAAGTAGGAGAAAGAGGATGTTTGATGGGTACGCCCCAAACCGATTTGGGCCTGGACGCTCTGCTGTCATTTGCCAACATGGCGCAGTTGCAACGCGTCAGCCGCTTGCCGCGCAGCGCGGTCGCAGGTTCGGATCCGAGGCGTGATGGGTGTGCTGTCGGCTAGTCAATGTACCCAAGCCTAAAGACTTGGACTTGTAATAAACTCAAGTCTCATGCTTCGTTAATGTTTCTCGTTTCACAGAGGTCGGTAACCCAACGCTCTCCACGAAGGGTGCAAGCCACCCTAAAAATATACGAGTGCTATTTGCGGGAACGTGCAGTTACGCACTTTCGTTTCCCATTACACGCAAAGTGTCCTCTCTGCCAGCAGCGTCTCTCTGTTTCTTTTCCGTATCGTGCTGTAGCTTTACACAAGTCGCACACGGGGATAGCGAAACAGCAGCATAACTCGCAACCTTACACTACATTATATTAGACGTTGCAACAGAGAATAGGTTTAGTTTTTTTGTGAAGATTATTACACAATATAGACCCATGGTCTAATTCAAGAGGGCGGTTTTTCCTCCCAAAGCTAAAGCGTTGGGATTCCAAAACCGACTATTCCCTTGAGACTCAGGAGACTCAGGAGACTCAGGAGAATGTACTTGACTTTTGGCTTAAATTGAGGTATAATATTAGAACTAACAGTCGGTTTAGACTCAAAAAAATGAGGTTCAAACTGAAGCATGTAAGCCCGCCAAGCCGGTCGCGAATCACTGTTGATGCGAGAGGCTCTCTCTTGCCTTGGGGCGCGCTATTTTCGGCAGGATACGAGTAGTCAGCGTCCGACGACTTAAGCCCTTCAACAGACCTACCAACCCTGAAAGCGAAGTCCGTTTTCCGATGTGTTTGTACCTTGATAAAAAGGGCTATGGCTAAGGCACGCGAATCTCGCCCCGGAAATTAAATACGAAACGGCGAGGTATAAGGCACTCGCTCTACACTGCCAATGCAAAAGAAACATAGAAGAATGTATGGAGAGTTAGTTTAGAAATGTACAAAGATATCAATGAAAAAGATGCTTGTGGCGTTGGTTTTATCGCGAACCGCTTCGGGAAGCGGAGCCATGAGATTATCAAGATGGCGACGCAAGCGGTAACAAATTTAACGCATCGGGGTGCAGTGGCGGCTGACGCAAAGACGGGTGACGGGGCAGGTATCTTAACACAAATCCCGGAAAAACTATTCCAAAAAGAACTTGAGAAGCTTGGAGTCCGCTTAGCATCGATAAATGATATGGGTGTCGGGATGATTTTCTTGCCGCGACACAACCAGAGTACGCAAGCACAGGGACGCGCTCTCGTCGAAAAGACGTTACAACAATACGGTGTGCCGCTCCTCGGATGGCGTTCGGTGCCCCTGGACCTTTCTGCACTTGGTACCAAGGCTTTGGAAACGATGCCGGAAATTCAACAGGTGTTGGTCGGGCGCCCAGAACAACTACCAGACGACGCCTTTGAAAGACGCTTGTACCTGATATGCAAAGAGTTAGAACATCGTATCACAGCAACAAGACTTGACGAATTCCATATCGCGTCCTTTTCGCATCGAACAGTTGTCTATAAAGGGTTGCTGGTAGCACCGCAGCTCTCGCAATTTTATCCGGACTTAGAAGATGCAGATTTTGAGGCAGCCCTTGCTGTTTTCCACCAACGCTACAGCACAAATACCTCTTCGACATGGATGCTCGCTCAACCCTTCCATACACTGGCGCACAACGGTGAAATCAACACCTTGATGGGCAATCGGAACTGGATGCGGGCGCGTGAAGCCGACTTGCAGTCGCCCCTCTGGAACGAACATATCCAAAAACTTGTTCCCATTATTGATCAGCACGGCAGCGATTCGATGAGTTTGGATAACGTGTTGGAGTTGTTAACACATTCTGACCGAGATATCCTACACGCCATGATGTGTCTGATCCCGGAGGCGTATGAACAGATTCCGGATATGCCGGATGTACTCAAAGCCTGTTACGAGTACCTCTCATGTGTCAGTGAACCTTGGGACGGACCCGCAGCAGTCGCATTTACGGATGGGGTTGTCGTTGGCGCAAGTCTTGATAGAAACGGTTTACGACCGGCACGCTATAAAGTTACAGATGACGGAACCGTTGTCATGGGGTCTGAGGTCGGTATTATTGAACTCGACGACGGTTGTGTTGTCGAAAAAGGGCGTTTGGGACCTGGACAGATGATTGCTGTAGATACAGCACAAGGGAAACTGCTAAAAGATTCGGAGATTAAGCGGACGGTCGCTGAGCAGAAACCTTATGCGGAGTGGGTGCAGAAAGGCATCGTAACGCTTCCGACTGAAAAAGACGGGGCTGTTGCTGCGACGGAAACTGTTCCTGAGCAGCTGCCGATGTACCAGAAAGCCTTCGGCTATATGACCGAGGATGTGGAGCGATTTATCAAACCTATGGTAACAGAAGCGAAGGAAGCCGTTGGTTCGATGGGTGATGATACACCACCTGCTGTGATTTCTCGGCACCCCCGCTCGCTCTACAGTTACTTCAAACAACGTTTTGCTCAGGTAACCAACCCACCTATTGACTCGATCCGGGAACGCTTGGTGATGTCCCTCACAACTTACCTCGGGCGGCGACATAATCTACTCACGGAAACTGACGCACACGCCCGACTTATCCGGTTACCTTCACCCATCCTGGCAAATACAGATTTACAAGCATTACGGGAGTTGGATATATCCGATTTTCAGATAGAAACGCTTTCTGTCTGTTTTCCAGTATCTGCTGGTGAACAAGGGTTGGAAACCGCGTTGGAGACGTTATGCCAACGTGCCTCCGAGGCAGTTGATACCGGAACAACACTGCTTGTGCTAAGCGATAAAGATGTGAACCCTGGTTCCGCACCGATTCCGATGGCACTTGCTGTTGGGGCTGTGCATCACCATCTGATTCGAGAAGAAAAACGGATGCGGGTCAGTCTTATCGCTGAAACCGGAGACGCAAGAGAAGAACACCATTTTGCTGTTCTCATCGGTTATGGCGCAGCGGCAGTCAACCCTTATCTCGCGTTTTCAACGATCATTCAGCTCGCTGAGGATGACGAACTCGCAGGACTCACAGCAACGAAAGCTGTTGAAACCTATAAGGCAACCGTTGAAAAAGGGATTTTGAAGATTATGGCGAAGATGGGGATTTCGACGGTCTCCAGTTACCGCGGCGCGCAGATTTTCGAGGCACTTGGTATCAATGCCACGGTTATTGATAAGTGCTTTACAGGCACCACATCACGCTTGAGTGGTATCGGGTTTACTGAAATCGCTGCCGAGACGCTCCATTTCCACACAAAAGCGTTTTCGGGAAGCGAAGACAACGCATCGCTTGAAGAGGCAGGCTATTTTCGGTTCCGTAGAAATGGTGAATTCCATGCGTTCAATCCAACCGTGTTTAAATCGCTCCACAAGTTTGTCAAGGCTGGTGAGGCGGAGGATTATGAGAAATATGTTGACGCTGTTGAGACCGGTGAGCCTTCCAGTTTGCGTGACCTGCTTGCATTCAAGCCGAGTACGCCTATCCCGATTGAAGAGGTAGAACCCGCCGAGGATATCGTGCGTCGTTTTACAACGGGTAGTATGTCTTTCGGAGCGTTGAGCCGTGAAACGCACGAGACCTTGGCAATCGCTATGAACCGCCTCGGTGCAAAATCTGGAAGTGGAGAAGGCGGTGAAAGCCCTACACGCTTCAAGCCGCAGCCGAATGGCGACCTCGCTTCAAGTGCTATCAAACAGGTAGCCTCCGGACGTTTCGGTGTCACACCGACATACCTAATTTCGGCGAGAGAATTGGAAATTAAGATGGCGCAGGGATCTAAACCTGGGGAAGGCGGGCAGATACCCGGGCACAAGGTGACCGCTGAAATCGCCTCTATCCGCCACTCGGTCCCGGGAGTTCCGCTAATTTCGCCGCCACCGCACCACGATATTTATTCTATTGAAGATTTGGCGCAGCTCATCTATGATTTGAAGCAGGCAAATCCACAGGCAAAGGTCGCCGTGAAACTTGTGTCCGAATTTCTGGTGGGGACCATCGCATCGGGAGTCGCAAAAGGCTACGCCGATGTCATCCAAGTCAGCGGACATGAAGGGGGGACCGGCGCATCACCGCTGAGTTCTATTAAGAACGCAGGGACACCTTGGGAACTCGGACTCGCAGAAACGCAACGCGCACTCGTGACAAACGAATTGCGAGATCGTGTTGTTTTACGGGCGGACGGCGGAATGCGTTCCGGGCGCGATATTGTGATCGCCGCGATGTTGGGGGCAGAAGAATACGGCTTCGGCACAATAGCAATGGTTGCAACAGGATGTGTTATGGCGCGCCAATGCCACCTCAATACATGTCCAGTCGGCGTAGCGACGCAAGACCCCGCGCTCCGAGCAAAGTATCCAGGTACGCCAGAGATGGTTGTTAACTTCATGCTCGGTGTAGCAAACGAGGTGCGAGCGATGCTCGCGAATCTCGGACATAAATCTTTGAACGACATTATTGGGCGTCCCGAATTGCTGCAACCCATTGACCTTGCAGATTATCCTAAGGCCGCGATGCTTGATTTAAGTGAAATTCTGACCCCGGCTGATCCAACGGGTACACAGCCGCGCTATCATCTACAGGAACGCAACGACCGAGAGGACATTCCGCTGGACGATCAGATTCTGACGGACGCAAAGGAAGCAGTCGATCAGAAAACATCCATCCAACTCGCCTATGCTATCCGGAACACACATCGGACGGTCGGCGCGAAGTTATCCGGTGAAATCGCGAGGCGGTATGGCGACGCGGGTTTGCCTGATAGAACAATTCAGTGCCATTTTGAGGGCAGTGCTGGACAGAGTTTCGGTGCCTTCTGTATTAGTGGGGTGCAATTCGTGTTAACAGGCGAAGCCAATGACTATGTCGGCAAAGGCATGGCGGGTGGAGAGCTTATTATCAAACCCGCTCCAACAGTGCCGTTCCAAACTTATGAAAATACGATCATTGGAAATACGGTCTTGTACGGCGCGACGGGTGGAACACTCTATGCAGCCGGTGGTGTCGGTGAACGGTTCTGTGTCCGAAATAGTGGCGCAACGGCTGTCGTTGAAAGTGTCGGGGACCACGGTTGTGAATACATGACAGCAGGGACAGTCGTGATTCTCGGCGAAACGGGTAGAAATTTTGGTGCTGGGATGACAGGCGGTACCGCCTATGTCTTAGACGAAAAGGGGCAATTTGAGAAAAAGTACAACTCGGATTGGGTAAAAATAGAAAAGGTAACGGGTGAGACAGATATTAAGAGCCTGATGGCACTTATACAAAATCACGCAGCCTACACCAATAGTCAACATGCTGAGAATATTCTTACCCATTGGGAGGCGTTCCTTCCATATTTTTGGAAGATTGTAACACCACCACCACCGCCACTGCCGGCACCTGTCCAGCTTAAAAGGAGAGCCGCAACTCGGAGAGCGCGGAGGCGATAGATGCCTGATTATAGTAAATCCCATAATTATTTCCACACACGGTAACTCGTAGGGGCTGGGTGACCCAGCCCCTACGAAGGGGCAAAGTGTAAACATAAGTGCAAAAAAAAAGGCAGCAAATGCTGCCTTTTTTAGTTACATTGCGTTCCTCAGTCTTCTTCCGATACCGCGAAAGCGATTTCAAGCCCCTCCGTTTTACTGGAGCGCATTTTCGCCCGCTCTACCACGTCAATGACGACACCGTGCTTGGCACGTTTGTCCGCCTTGATAATCAGAGTACTGATCTGGTTTTCATGCGCCGCAATAAAAAGCTCCATATCTTCCAGGGTCAACATCTCTTGATCATCAATTGAGATACGTCCGTCACTGCTAATGAAGAGATTAAACTTCTTCCGTGTAAATTCGTGCTGCGTTGAGGAATCGGGTAAAGTGATGGTGAAAGGCGGTTGAGCCTTCATGACAGCAGATACCATGAAAAAAATGAGCAACAAGAAGACACAATCAATCATTGGTGCCATCGGAATGTCATCTTCTTCGGTTGATTTCCGCCGTTGCGCTAAGTTTAAAGCCATTTGAGGTCTCCTTCTATAGAAAGAGGATTACTATTACTGTCGCTTGAGAGTTATCAGTCTCTTGCGACAATAGCGAATCCGATTTTATCTATACCTGACTGTTTCGCAATATCCATCACCTGTACAATCTGTTCATGCAGTACTTCCCGCTCAGACTGGATAATCAGCATGTTCTTGGATTCTTCCGGTGCGTTGATGAATTGGTTGAACATTTCTTCAATCTGGACGACCACATCATTCAACACCATGGTGCCTTTATACTCGCCCGGTTCGGGGTTCGCGATCCGGACAGTCAACCCTTTCGGTTTGTCCGGTGAGGGTTTCCCCGGCGGCGGAAGCTGCACGCGGAGACCCGGAATCGGCGAGAAGGTTGTTGACACCATGAAGAAGATCAGGAGCAGGAACACGCAATCAATCATAGGTGCCATACTGAGCGTTGGCGGCTTGCGTTCCCTAATTTTGGTTGCAAGCAGACTCAATTTGGCTTCACCGACTTGTTGCATTTCAAAGTCTCCTTTCTCGTTAATGAGAATCGGGCTAAGGTTTAGTAACCTGAGACCCTTAAAAAGCCTCTCAGAAAAGGGCGAGTAGAATTATCCGCCCTTTCTGTTCCAAGACTATGCGCCGCTGGATTCACCAACAATCAGCTGATTGACGATTTCGGTAGAAACCTGTGAAATTTCGACCATGTGCCTGTTAACCCAGCTATCGAAAAGTTGGAAGAAAATCAAGCACGGAATAGCGACTGTCAAGCCAGCAGCAGTTGTCAGCAGAGCCTGTGAGATACCACCTGCAAGCTGCTGTGGGTCACCGGTACCTTCAAGTGCGATTGTGGTAAACGCACTAATCATACCTGTAACTGTTCCAAGCAAGCCGAACAGCGGAGAAACAACTGCGACTGTACCGAGAACTGGTAGGTTTCTTTCCAGTTCAGGGATTTCAAGGAGGCTTGCTTCCTCAATGGCTTCCTGAATTTCTTCTTTGCTAATATCGCGCTCTTCAATTTGGGCTTGGCTATATCGCAGCAATCCTGCTTTAAGAACATTCGCGAGCGGTCCGCCGGCTTCTTCACAAGTCGAGACGGCTTCCATAATGTTCTCTTTCCGCAATGAGTCAGCGATACTGGCGATGAACTGTTCCGTTCCGATTCGAGAACGACTCCGCACAAAGGTGAAAAGTCTTTCAATAATGAAGGTTAATGCTGTGATGGAGCAAAGAGCGAGCGGCCAGAAGACGAATCCGAACTTCTGGAAGAAGGTAACGATATTGTCCTTTTTGGTCATTTTGAGCGGGACGTAATGATCCCCGCCATTAATGACGCTTACAGGTTTTCCTTCTCGCGGGCCGTACCCATCTTTGTAGATACTAATCAGATAGCGGCCTGCAGGGATGCCTGATTTTTCATACTCGCCATTGGCATCAGTTGTTGCGGTATGTTCTTCGCCACCTATGGCAACAATTCTAACATCAACGCCATCAATTGGGTTCTGTGCTGTGGTTGTATCGAGAATTTGACCGCGAACGGTTCCACCGCCGGCTCCAGCGTCATCTTGCGCAAAAGCGATGCCAGTAGACATACCGATACAAGCAATTAACATTAAAACAAAACTAAAACGAATCATTCGTTCTTGTCCTCCTTAGGGGACTTGCCGATTGTGTTGTAGCAAGTCTCTACAAGTTATCTCATAAAGTGCTATATGGATAAGGCACGGGAACCGCACCTTAACAACTCAGTCTTATTTTTTAACGCGTGAGCGTTCCATCTACACAAATCTTCAGGTTAGGAATCAATATCTGTATTTGTAGACCATCCCTACTATTTACAATGCCGTTTCCATTAAGAACACCGGAGTACTTGAAAAGTTACGCGCTTTATTTCAATGTCGCTGAAAACGGTGTTGGCGATGATATTGATAGACGCGGTATCGCTGGACACGAAGGTGTGTCCAGCGATACACAAAAACATTTAGAAGCCCATCATTGCTCGCACGAAGGTGGTGTTACTCGTCGTGTGGTCAAGCAGGATAGTTGTTCGTCGATAACCCGCCAGGATGACGATGTTGAACCCAAGCCATTCACCGCGGTTGATCGCTTGGACTTCAAAGATTCGGGTTCGCAAATCCGGTCTGTAGAGTACGGGGACATCTTCATCTTCCGGGAAGTTCGTCAAATAGTTTTTGAAATTATTATCCCGGTTGGTGAATTTCCGGTATTGGAAACCGCCAAGAATGTTCATCCTTTGCGAGAACTGATAGTCAAGCCGTACGCCGAGTACGTCTTCACGACTTCTGCGATTGAAGCGTAAGTATTCGACGGGTTCGTTATCAGTAGGAACGAACTGACGTGGGTTGAGCGCATCAGGAATTTCCTCAGCGCCACGGTCAAACGCTCGATCCCAGATGTACTTCACCATCGGTGTAAGCGTCAAATCTTCACCGATTCTATCGACAAATGGAAGCTCACCGAGCGGGATTTCGTATCTCGCTTTGAGAATGGTCTGTTGGTTACGAATATCGCGTTCCGGATAGCGCCGCGTTTTCCAGTTTTCAGGATCATAGATTAAGCCCGGATCCTCGGGATCTAGTGCGTTAATTCCATGGTCAGGATAGAACGGGAATTCGCGTCTTTCACCGCCCGCCCGAACCTGTTCAACGGGTACCATAAAGTCGACGCGTTGATCGGCGGTAAGTGGATCGCTATCGTCCTCGGGGTCCACTGGCTCAATTTCTTTGAAAATCGCATCTGCTTCATCCTGTTCATACTGTTTTTGCAGTACAACCAAGAATTTTGCTTCCAGTGTGAGGTTCGGAACAGCGGTATAAAGGAACTGGAGCGTTGTCGTATTCACACGAGCGTTATAGAAATCAAGCTCATCGGAAATTTGAACGGGTTCCAATTCACCGACACGCAGCGTAATGGTATAATCTGGAATATCGTCTTGGACTCGGACGAAACGGTTTTGGAAGAGCACAGTTCCGAAATCAGGGATGTCACGTTGGTAGGTGACGTGTAAGTATTTGGAGTCATTCTGCCGGCGACTTGAAACTTCGTTTTCGTTGAGCCATCCGACTTTGAGTGAAAGGTTATCAAGGAGGTCATATTCGGCGAAAACATGGTAGCCTTCCCTGTCTACTCCATATTCATACTGTGGTTCAAAATCGTCCTCAAGTGAATCGATGGTGCCGTTGTTATTCAGATCAACGAGGTCAGTGAAGACCGGTGGATCCGCATCAAAGATGAGGAAGTCTTCTTGGAAGTCCAAAACGCCGTTCTGATCTCTATCATCGGCGCGTGGTAGGACTCCATCGAAGTCGATGTCATCCGGCCAGTCATCGTCATCATCGTCATCTTCAATGAGGGCGTAATTAGTTTCATCCCACGGATCTTGTTCAGACTGTGATTCGGGTGTCCGGGGGAGTGAGTAGGGTTGATCCCTGTCCGAATTAGAACCGAAATTGAGATAAGTCGTCGTGTAACCGGGATCGATATGATAGTAGACCCCTTCGAGGTACAACTTTCCGAAGCGAGATTTGAGTTGGACGAACCATGCGGTTTCTCTTCCGAGTGCCCCGTCGCCGCTTTCATCGGTTCCGTCGCCACCTAACATCGCTTCAAATCTTTCACCTGTCGTCTCAGAGTAGGTCGGTATCCCATTTGCGTCTAACGGCAAGCCAGTTGCTGGATCGATGGAGATACCGGTCTCTTCCTCACCATCTTCGCCTTGGATGGTGGTTTTGAGGCGGCTGAATCCGATCTGATCTTTCGGAATGGTCGGATACTGCTTATATTTACCGTTGATAGAGTAGTGTGCTCGGACAAAGACGTTACCGATAGTACCTTCTAAATCAAGCCCGTAGAGAAGAGCTGCACGTGCCGCGCCGTAACGGTAACTGACTTTACGCGGTCTACCTTCACCTTCCCAAGCACTCGGATTGTCTAAGAGTGTTGCTCGGTTACTGGTATAATCCGAAGATTGCCCGTAGTTACCGGGAGCTTCAATAACATCACGGTAGGGCATCTGGATGTGACCATCTTCAGTTTTAATCCATTCTTGAATTTCAGGATCTGACTCGGCTCTGTTAGCAGCACTGGAGCCGATAACCGCGATGTTGTAATCACCGGCTACTATCATTTCAAAGTTGACGGATTGAACAGTACGAGGGTCGGCATCAATTTGATATGCGCCTTCTGAAAGGAGTTGTGCTACATCGGGAGAAGGGGCTCCGTCTGGATCCACGAAAACGAGGACAACTTTCATCTTATTGAAGCCATCGACGATCTTCCATGATCCATCAACAGAATCGCGAATATCGGAAGGCAGTCCTCCCACAGGCATCGGAATGACATTACTGATATCAAGTGTTTCCGTAATTGTTTCTACAGGTAACACTGTCGGTTCAGCGCCCTCTTCAATTTCATCGGGCGTTAATTCTTCCAAGGCTTGCGTCATAACAGTGACCTTCATCTCTTTGAAAGCTGCTCCGACACCGCCCTGAATATTCTCACTATGTAAATCTGGATCGAAGCCGGAGAATCGGGTGACAATAACGTGATTGTCTTCGGGGGAGTCATCTCGGAAGACGACTGAAATTGATTCGGGGGGTGTATTGGCTACAGTACCCATCAGCGGGTTTTCAACACGTTCCGGGTGTTCTTTGTGAAGATTAACATAAGTGAACCCGATACGGAAGATGTCGCCTAAAAGCCCTTGTGCCCGGAAACCGACAAGGCGCGCGTTTTCAAGGTGCCGCACTCCAGCGTCTTCGTTGAGGCCGTTCCGACGACCAAGCGTCGGTGCAAGGTTTGCCGCTGCGTCTGTCAATTGGACAGGGTTTGAGATACGAGAATTGATGAGTGTGAAAAGGTGCCGTTCCTGCGCAAAAGAGATGTCCCACCGAAGCCCATCAAACTCTGTTTTATAGAGAATGTATCGGTTCGGGAATAGCGTAGACGGCTTAAAACGCATGCTATCACCGATAGCAAACTCTGTGTATCTGCCACGGTAACTATCTTCTGTTAAGACCGTTCTATCCAACTGTGCTGAGAATCTTTCACTATCCAGCTGACCGGTCCAACCAACGAACAATTCACCGTTTTGGTCAAACTCTTTCTGCTCACGATAGTTGTAGACCTCGTTACCTTCAAGCAGCTCTTTTCCAAATAGGTCATAGAAGAATTGCGGTTCTTCTTCTAATTGGAAACGCGCTGAGAATTTAGAACTCCCCTCAATCGTTGGTAATAGGGGTTCTTGTGGACCAAGGCTCTGTGCGCCACAACCATAGAGCACGAAAGCACTCAGAATACAGGTCGCTACAAGTAAAACATCAAGTGAGTGTTTTAGCCTGTTCATTACTTTGTTTTTCCTCCTTGGAGATAATGAATCGGATGTTTGGGTAACGGAACTGCGATATGAATATTTCGTCATGCGCACTCCATACCCCGGTTTCCGACAAAAACCTTAGGAAATGGACGAAAACTGCTTTGCGTGTAACGATAAAGGGTCAAAATTGCGTTAGTTGAGAATAGCACCTATTCAATTTTTTCCTTTCCGCCACTACCGGATAGAATATCCGTAAATTGCGAATACCGCGCGAGGCGGATAAAAGCGAGTCTCCCTCCAACAAATTAAGGGTTTGTTTTGCGGAATTTTCAATAAACACGTAATAAAATGCCTGCAAAACTGTTCTTAGCCTTTAAAATAGCACTGATTCAAATTTCTGTCAACTTTTATTTTTAACAGAAAAGCGTACGCATTGGGGTAGAATTTCCGATAAGCATACCACAAATGTAATATATTTTCAACTTTAAATATCAGTACTATTCATTTTTGATTTCTCGACCATTTTAGGATGCGTTGCAATTTGGAAATTGCACACTTAAACATTGGCAGCGAAATTACACCAATAAACGCTACACAACGAAAGTGTATCCCTAATATGGAACTAATGCCCGCTTACTTGCTGTCTCCGTGAAGACAGCACAACTGATAACTCAATCGGAATCGGGCACTCTTAGGCACACGTCGAAAATACCGACAAGCCCAAAAATTATGTAAGTCTTCACAATGCTAACGGATGTATAAATATCCCGTTGGGCATTGAACATACTATAATTATAC
>VYCT01000349.1 GCA_009843785.1 Candidatus Poribacteria bacterium
GCAAACTCGAAGAGGCTACTGAAAACCCCTAAATTGACACCTATGGTGCGGTTTCAAATCGCACCATAACTGTCAATTTAGGGATATCTCGTTGTATTTTATAGGAACATCCGTACAAATGCCGCCCCTATGGGGCTGAAGAGTTATAAACTGACGCTGCTATAGACATAACGTCCCTATGGGACTGAAGAGGTCTTTGAAGTTTTCAAGGGTTCCGCGTCGGAGCCGGTTCGGTTGCGATGCAGATCGCATCTGGGGTTTTTGCTTGGGTGTTTCTTCGCGTACGCCGCAAAACCGAACCTACCGGACCTGGGTACCCAAGCGGTTATTTTTTCTAAAATTGACACTTATGGTGCGGTTAGGAAACCGCACCTACCGGGCCTAGATGAACTGGGCAGAAAACGTGCGTAATTGTCATAATTGGGAAAAAAATGACAAAATCTGGGTTTTGTAGTAAAATCTAAACGACTGATACATCGGAAGACAAGCAGAATTACGCCACTGCTTTCCCACAAGTAGGGCACTCTGGAAATCGGAGGTAACTTATGAGAACACTGGTGACGATAGCACTTTTGATGTTAGGCGGTGCTGAGATGGTGTCGGTGAAATCTGAAAATGCGACTGAAAAAGAGGAATCCACGATGCAAACAACTTCTGCCCGAGGTTTATCTCATATCATGATTGACTTAGCCACCAGGAGAGGCGTTCATAGTGTTGCGTTCAGTCCGAACGGTTCAATAGTTGCAAGCGACAAAGATAACACCGTCGAGCTCTGGGATGCTGTCACAGGACAGGCAATAGAACTGGAACAAAATTTCTGGGTGGCTTTTCAGGGAAATTTCACTGCGGATATCAACAGCATTGCTTTCAGTCCGGATGGACGGGTGATCGCAGGCGGGATCAATGAAGGTGAAGTTATTTGCTTGTGGGACGCTGCCACCGGCGAGAACCTCAGATTTATGAAGGAAAATGCGCCGAATGCTTTGCATTCGGTCAATACGGTGGCATTCAGCCCTGATAGCAAGATACTCGCAAGTGGCAGTGAGGACGGTAATCTTTATTTGTGGGATGTAGAAACGGGTAGGAAGTTGAAAACGCTTACCGAAGATGCGAAGAATATCTTTAGTGTCGCCTTCAGTAGCGACCGAAAAACGTTAGCGAGTGGCAACGCGGGAAACACCATCCGTTTGTGGGATATTGCTACCGGCGAGAAACTGAAAACGCTTATTGGACACACAAATTGGGTCTTCAGCGTTGCTTTTAGTCCGGACGGACAGACACTCGCCAGCGGCAGTTGGGACCACACAATCCGACTCTGGGATACAGTTACGGGGCAACAACTGAAAGTGCTTACTGGGCATACGCTTACTGTGTGGAGTGTCGCGTTCAGTCCGGATGGATTAACCCTCGCAAGTGGGAGTCAGGACAAGACCATCCGACTCTGGAATGTTGCTACCGGTGCGCACATCGCAACCCTTACGGGGCATACAGCACCCGTCAAGAGTGTTGCCTTCAGTTCAGATGGCGTAACGCTTGCAAGTGGGAGTATGGATAGCACAGTCCGCTTGTGGGACCTCACATCTCCGTTGTTATTGCGAAAAAGCAAAGAAGAATAGATTGAATGAGGGACTTTGAAGTTGTATGTTCCGATGGCACAGGCTAACAGCCTATGCTACAAGACAGACGTGACTTAATTGCTTGCACCAGAAGCGGGATCATCAGTTCATGGTGTCCTGTGAATGTGTACCCTTTGCCCCCCATCTCTGTCGGGCGTTTGACGACGTTTTCTACGGGGCGGTATTGCTGGTTCATGTCGAAATTAGCAGCGGTGAAGTGGGAGACGGTATGCCCCAAGTTCCGTGCGATGGTCAACGCTTTCAGGAAAACCTCCGGTAGAATCACAGCCGAACCCAAATTCAGCACAACACCACCGCCTTCTAAGTCCGTCACTAAGGCTGTCAACAACTGGAAATCGGTGAAGCTTGCCGCACCGATAGCAGCACCGTTCGCGCTCGGATGCTGATGGATAATGTCCGTGCCGATGGCGACATGCACCGTAATTGGAACGTCGTCCTGAACACCGGCAGCAAGGAGGCTATAGCTGTTGTAGGGCGCGTCCATTTCAATCAGTTGCTTTCCCAACGCTTCACCCATTCCGATGCCTGTATCTGCGGCGCGCTGAATTGCGGTATTCATCAATTGTCCGGTCTCTTCCCACATCCCGAATTTACCAGTCTGGAGGTAGGCAGAAACATCCTCGGAAGTCTCCCCGATAAGTGCAATCTCGAAGTCGTGGATGCTGCTTGCACCGTTGAAAGCAAATCCAGTAATCACACCTTGTTTTACTAATTCAATTAAGACGGGGCTTAACCCACACTTGATAACATGTCCACCCATCATCACGATGACCGGTTTTTTGTTTCGATATGCAGCAACGATGTCCTCAACGAGTGATAGAAAGTCTGGTGCTTTGAGAATCTTTGGTAGACTTGCTAAAAACGGGGATAGGTTGATCTCTGATTCCGGCGGCGTTGCGAAATCGTGAATGGTGGTTTTGTTGATACGTTCCCGAAGAGGATACGTCGTTATGGAAGACATGTCAACCGGTTTCCGAGGTTTTTTCATGTTTTTTGTCCTTAGAGGGTTTTAGATAAAAAATTATACCGATAATAAGATAGAAAAGCAACACAGTGCGTTGGTGTAGGATGTTATCTGCGAGTCCATAAACAAGTGCAGAAATTAGAAAACCGCTTGCCCCGATGAAGGTGCCTTTACCCCAGAAGTCACTTGCCTGATGTCCAGCAAAAATCTGCTGGTAGATAATCACAACTATCCATAGAAACAGCAAAAGTGACGGAATGCCGTGCTCAACAGCGATGTGCAGATAGATATTATGGGCATGATAGGGGACGTTATATTGTTCTTGCCCCTCCCCAGTAACGGGCGGGGACCCCGGTCCACTGGTCTGATATTCATAGCGAAACCTACCCAACCCGATGCCAGTGAGCGGATATTTCTGAATGAGTTCCAGTGCTGTTTGCCACCACTGCGGACGTTCACCCATGAATCCAACAGGGTGCTCAATCATCGTTTGGAAGCGTGTCTTAATATGTTGTGGCACGAGAAATAACGATAGACTCAGGAGTACGATGATTATAATGGATCCGAACAGTATGTGTTTCCCTAATCCATGTACGGGTGCTTTGGAAGTCACGCGATGGCGTGCTTCGGAAAGTTTCCGCAGTGCTATCACAATGAAGTAGACCCCGAGGAAGACTATAGCAATGATAGTGCTTACCCAAGCGGCACGTGTAAGGGTCAGCATGAGGTTAGCACTCATCACGACGACAATAGCACCGAGTACCAAGATTATCCATATTGGGAGCTTCTGTTTTGTGTCTCTCCGCCAACTTGCCACAAAGTAGCCCATCACAAATGGGAGACTGAGGGCAAGATACGCCCCAAGGTCGTTTGGCATCTTAAAGGTCCCGGTGAGCCGTTGTTCGATCATGTATACCATCAGATGTGTTTCGTTCGGACGAATCACGTACCGTCTCTGCCGCGCGGGATCGTTAATCCACCATTCATTGGGCTGTTTTGAAGGTGAAATCGAGACATTTTGGGAAAGCGGTACGTTGCACGCTCGCAATTCGGTGCGAAATTCCTCCGATATTTGTAAATTTGGACTTTTACTTGGCTTGAGTTCTTCCTTAAATTGTAACCCGACCCGTCCCATAAAGTCAATTGCTAAACGGGTGTCGTTTGCGTAGTACCAGAGTCCGAGTGCCGAAGATATACCTGCTGCTGCGATAAAGGCGATGACGATATGTTTCCAACGGGAACCCAAGCGGCTATGAATAATGGCGTAAAAAAGCAGAATCGCACGGAGCAGTTTCCAGAAATAACCGAGGCTGCTTGTAGCAGGGTGTGGTGCCAAGAGGCAGGCTATCAGAGCTAACGCCAAAAATAAGGCGATAGGGATGTCAAGCGGTGTCCGTTGCCATCCGAGTTTCCGTTCTGAAACGATTCTTCCGACCCATCCGAATGCCACGAGTGAAAGTCCGATGTTAAGGAATGCTGTCGAGTAGCCAAAAGGTAAGGCAAGGACGAAGATCAGAAATCCAATATAGGTCGTCGTATCAAGGACGGTTTCAGATGTGAAGCGTGTAGGGAACGAAAGTTTCAATTTTGACATAAGTGGAAAAAATAAATAGTGCTTGAAAAATATAAGCGGAATATTATAAAATATCAGTTAACTTAGACAATCCATCACCTATAAAAAGGGGACCACCATGCGCTTTACATACAGTCTCGTCGCTTCAATCTTAGTGTTTTGTTTTATCAGTTTGCTATTCACGCCTCCCGCGTCGGCGTTTATTGAGCGGGAATATACGATTCGTGAAGTCCTCAATGCTTGTACAAACATTGTCTTCGGCAAAGTGAAAAGTGTGGATCAGGGTCGTTTACGCGGTATTGTCACTGTCGAAGAAGATGTCAAAGGTGAAAGTGGTCTCAAAGAAATCAAGATGAATTTCGCCACTGGGCATTACAAACGAGGGACTTCGCCGCAAAAGTTGGTGAAGTTGCTCAAACCGGGAATGCCGATCATCGTTTTCTATCGTGAGCATTACGGCATTGATAGTATGTGCTTTGTTGATGATACATGGTTTCAGATGCGTGCATATCGCGGCAGATATGGTGGCGGTTCCTGGTGGACATTCACACACATCGACCCGATGATGTCACGGACGTTTGATGGTAAGACGAAGGCGTTTCAAAAGATTGTTAACGACATGTTAGCAGGTAAAATGTGGGTTGCTGCGCCAAAGAACGCCGTAAAAGTTTTAGTCCTGACAGGAAATAGTACATATCCGACATGGAGTCAAACGCCTGTGAGTGCTAACGTTGCGACGTATGAATATCAGGCATTGCGGTCGATAAAAGAGGGTAGCAAACGTGCTATTGCTTATGAACTCACCAAAGAACGGACGCTGCCGCAATTAGAGAAAGCCGATATTCTCTGGGTCGGATATGAAGAGATTTCGAGTTATGGACGCTACCTCCTTTCCAGTGAAGCCGAGGAAAAGATTAAGACGTTCGTAGAGAACGGTGGCATCGTTGTCGTTGCGGGGCAAGACAGTAGTGCTGAAAAACCGTGCGGTATCGGTTGGTTACAAGGTGGCAAGTTAAAGGGTGTTGAAAGTCCGCCGACCCAAGATTTTGTTGTTACCAAAAAAGGGAGTTCCCTTTTCTCGATCCCTAACGCCATCGGGTCAGGTAAAATCTTTGTTGATGATGCGTGGGTGGATTGGGATCGGACCGATGAGGTTTTCGCGACCACTAAGGAAACCAAGGAATTGGTTGTCGGAACGAGACGTTCTGGTAAAGGTTTATACATTATCACGAGCCTTCGCAACGATGGGCAATATACGACTTCAGTGAACAAGGCATTCATGGAAAATATCATGCATTATGCTGTCAATCAATTGAAGTAGTTGTCAGTTATCGGTGTTGAAGTTACCAGTGGTCAGTTAAAAGAGGTTTTGGATAAATCTAAAGTCTCTTTCTGGATACTGATAAAAAGGAATAGGATTCAATCATACGGAAACACCCAAGCAAAAACACCCTCTTTTCTGGTAACTGGTAACTCGTAACTGGTTACTTCTCCTAAAGAAACTTCGCCACAACTAAGGTAAGGTCATCATTGGTGCTTTCGTTCTGTTGATATGCTTGGAGGTCGGACAAAATCTCTGCCTTAATCTCCATCGGAGACAGATAACGTTTTTCTGAGATGAGTGCTTTGAAACGCTCTAATCCATACATTTCAGCGTCCGGATTGAATGCCTCGGTGATGCCATCTGAGTAAAGCACGAGCAAATCACCGGAGTGCCACTCGACTTCAGTGCTGTAATATTGCTGGGATTCATCGAATTTTGGAAAACCGACCGGCATAAACGAGGATTTCAACTCAAGTGGGTCGCTGTTGTCTCCGCGATAGAGGAGCATTTGTGGGTGCCCGGCGTTAGCGAACTCGAACCGGTTGTCGGGATGAATAATAAGATAACAGCAGGTCATGTAGATGAAGGTTTGCGAATCTTCTATCACTCGCGTAATAGCTTTCATGACTTCAGGCACGGAAGCGTCAAATCGGATTTGGGTTTGCAAACAACTTTTGGTCATTGCGGCGACCATTGCTGAATGGTAACCGTGCCCCATAACATCGCCGAGGAAGATGGCGATGCTGTTATCGGCGAGCCGCAAATAGTCATAATAATCGCCACCGACGCTGTTCGCTGGTCGGCAATACCCTGCGGAAGAGACATACGGATGCGAGATTTCTTGGTTGGGGAGCAGAGATTGTTGAACTTCAGCGGCGAGCCGCATTGATTCTTCTTGTGCGATCTCCTTGCGGATGGCACTCATCTGAATCTCAAGGTCGCGTCGAATTTTATCGTTTAGGACGCGGAACATACCGCTGCCGATCCGCGGCTCGCGCATCATTGCGTTGTAAAAATCGTGCCTCGTAATTCGCAAGAACTGTGTAGATGTCACCGTTTTGACGGTAGCGCTCCGCGGTTTGTTATCAATGAGTGCGATTTCACCGAGGCAGTAACCTTTTTCATTAAAGAACAACACCTCAGTTCCTGCCTTGATGATGCTGACTTCACCATTGACGATCAGATAGAGTGAATCGCCCTCGTCACCTTCCTCAAATAGTGTAGTATCGGCGGGGTAAGCGACTTCGTTTGCAATCTGACAGATTGATTTTAACTCGGTTTCAGGGAGTTCCGCAAAAAGTTCCGTCTTTTTTAAAAATTGTAATTTCTCTTCTTCTGGTAGCATTATCTATTCAGCCTTTGACTTTTTATAGAAAATGTGTTATTTTTAATAGTTGTCAGTTGTCAGTACGGTTTTTCTGCGAAAAACCTTTCAGTCGTCAGTTAAAGAGGGTTGTTTTGGAAAAGACGGTTCGCTGGACTGCTACAAGAGGTCTCTTAACTGAAAACTGAAAACTGAAAACTGAAAACTGATGACCGATAACCGATAACCGATAACTATTTTGCCACAGAAAAGAGAATTATGTCAATAACTGATTTTTTTCGAGGGAAAGTTCTGCTTATTACCGGTGGCACTGCATTTTTAGGTCAGCCGTTAGTAGCGAAGATATTGACGGTGCTTCCCGATGTCGAAAAGATTTATCTCCTCATCCGAAGTCGCACCGATGCCTCTGGGAAACGCGTTTCCGCTCAAGACCGGTTAGAAAATGAACTGCTCGCCTCGGATGTTTTTGCGTCGCTCCGTCGTCTGCACGGGGAAAACTTTAATGCATGGGCCCTACAGAAACTCACTGCTGTTGAAGGGGAGCTCACTGATGAACGCCTCGGATTCAGCGATGTCGAGTACCGACGGCTCCAGGACGAAGTACAGGTCTTTATTAACGTCGCAGGGCTTGTGGATTTCGATCCACCTTTTGATGACTCTTTATGGGGTAACGCCCTCGCTGCGAAACACGTTGTCAACTTCGCGAAAGGGTGTCAAAATGCAGTGTTCTTACATGTCTCAACTGCGTACGTCTGCGGTGACAAGCCGGGACACGTGCCTGAAGAATTACCTCTTCCGTATGAGCACTACGCCGCAGCGCACCGAGAAAAGACTGGAATATCTATTCCAGAGACACTTTCTGAAGAAATTGAAGGGTTGTTATCTCTGAGTGCTGCGATTCATGCCGAAGTTGATTCACCTGAAAATCTCACGCGTTTCCAGCAAGCGGCAGAACAGGAAAAAAAAGGGACTCGCAAAGCGATCGATGCGCAAGTTGAAGAACTAAAAGCGGAGTGGCTTGAGAGTCGCTTGGTTGAAGAAGGATTGCAGCACGCACGCTCACGTGGATGGAACGATACCTACACCTACATGAAATTCCTTGCCGAACAGATGGTTATGGAATTGCGCGGGGATCTCCCTACGGCTATTGTGCGCCCCTCAATTATTGAGAGTAGTTTTGATGAGCCTGAACCCGGTTGGCTCGGGAAGTTTCGGATGTCCGAACCTTTGATTGTCGGTTTTGGAAAAGGTCGCCTTCCCGATTTCCCCGCGGATCCCGATATAATTTTGGACATTATTCCCGTTGACTTTGTTGTCAATGCTATGTTGGCAGCTGCCGAAGCGACGGCAAAACGAGGGGGTATTGAGGTATATCATGTGGCAACAGGCACGCAGAACCCGCTCTACTTTCATGGTATCTTCGAGGCAACCTACGACTACTTCCTCAAATACCCAATGCTGGAGAATGGGCAGCCGGTTGCAGTGCCGATCTGGAAGTATCCGAGTTTAGAGGAATTTCACCGGAAATTGGATAGCCGAATGGGGCTGCTCAACCTCATTATCAAGGTACTTGATAAACTTCCGATTCGTGCTGCCAAGCGAAAACGCCGTCAACTTTCCCTGAAACAGAGCGGTATTAAGGCACTCCTGCATTACATCAGAATCTATGCGCCCTACACGCGGACGAATTTTGAATTTGAGACGCAAAAGATGCAAGGGCTTTACGAGGCACTTTCACCGACAGAGCAGCAACGGTTTAACTTTGATGTCTCACAAATCCATTGGAAGCGGTATTTCCAGGAGATACATATCCCGGGTATCAAGCGGCATGTGTTGAAACTTGAAGATGGCGCAAATGGTTAATAGTTATAAGTTAAGAGTGCTACTGTTAAGTTGACAGGAAACCTCTTACCAATAACCAACAACCATAAAAGATGGATCGGAGGAATAGGTAGGATATGCCCGCTGAACGGATTGCCCCAAAAACGATTGTAGATCTGATTAGGACGCAGGCGTCGCGAATTCCTGATAGAGTTGCGCTGCAGATGGCAAATGAGGGTGAATGGGAACAGTATACCTATGCGGAAACCTACGCGCTGTCCCGCGAAGTTGCGTGGCAGTTGTGGCAAAGCGGTTTGCGCAAGGATGACCGTGTTCTGCTCGTCTCCGAAAATCAACCCGAATGGTGTATCGCTTATCTCGCCTCTGTCCAGATCGGTGCTGCTGTCGTTCCCCTTGACGCGCAAACACCTACCCGCGAAATCTTAGCAATCACTGAGTTCACTGATGCCAAATTGATTTTAGCCTCTGAAAGTGTGTTAGAACAGTCTGGTAAGGTACTGTCAGCGGCGGGACGGGGTCTACACAACATCAACGAAAACTGCGAAATCGTGGGTGCCGATACCGAGGTCGGCAGGACTTCGAGTGCTGAGATGCCAGCCGATTTCCCCGATGTAGATGTCACACCAGATACCGTTGCATCAATTATCTTTACAATGGGTACCACGGTGGAGGCAAAAGGCGCGATGCTTACGCATGGTGGCTTTATCTCTAACGTGCAGGCGGTCGCGAAAGCACTCCCACCAACCGATACCGAACGCATCTTGTCAGCACTCCCACTGTATCATGCCTTGAGTTTTTCGTGCAGTTTGTTGATGGCACTCTACAGCGGCACCATGGCGACTTATGTCAATGCGCTGCGTCCGACAACACTTCTGAAAACGATGCGTGAGGCGAAAACGACGGCTTTTATCGGTGTACCACGTCTATTTCAAATGCTCCAAGGCACGATTGAAAGACAAGCAGCGCGGACAGACACGCCCGGTAATACCTTGGCAGAAAAGGCACAGGCTGTTATGGGCGGCGAGATTCGCGTTCTCGTTAGTGGGGGGGCTGCACTCTCCGATGCGATCTACAACGGATTTCAAAAATTCGGTATGACGCTTTACCAAGGCTATGGCATGACGGAGACGGCACCCGTCCTCAGTGTCAATCCGTATCTAAAGAGCAAGCGTGGGTCGGTCGGACCGGCAGTGGAAGGTGTAGAACTTCGGATTGACAATCCAGACAGCGATGGCATCGGCGAAATTATCGCTAAGGGACCGAGCACGATGAAAGGGTATTATCAGAACCCTGATGCGACAGAAAAGACTATTCGCGATGGATGGCTCTACACGGGTGATCTCGGTTATATGGATGCAGATGGTTACCTCTATCTTACCGGGCATTGCAAAGACATCATCGTTCCTGCTTCCGGAAAGAACGTTTATCCTATCGAATTGGAAGTACTCTATCGGGAGAGTCCTGCCATCTCTGAAATATGTGTTGTCGGTATCCCATACGAAGATGGATCGGATACTGCGATTCATGCTGTAATTGTACCGACGGTGCCTGACGAGACGACGCAATCAGCGATTCAAGAACACCTTCAAGCGTGTGCGAAGGCGTTACCGAGTTATCAACAATTTCACAAATTCCATCTATGGGAGGATGCGTTACCGAAGGCCGCGGACGGAACCATAGATAGGCAAAGTCTAAGGTGTAGCTTAGAGGCGCGTATTAAAGAGATAGCGCGTCTGCAAGAAGATTCCGTAGCAGCGGTAGAAAGCGATACCTCTGATGTACCCAGAACGGATATACCCGAAGAAATTCTCTCTACCCTCGCGAGGTTGGCACGCATGCCGACACACCAGATTCGCCGAGAAAGCCGTTTGGATACTGATTTGGGGCTTGACTCCCTCACGCGGCTTGATCTGTTGTTAGTTCTTGAACATAGGCTTGGCGAAACAATTCCCGATGCCCTGCTCGCTAACTTGGAGACGGTGGGTGATGTTGTCAAACTCACCGAGACATTCCATACGGAGGCTGTGACAGAGACGGATGGACACGAGAAAAAAGAGATGCCAGCGTTCAGAGAGGTGCCACGGTGGTACGCACGTGCTTTTCGTGCTGCGTTTACCAGCATCTATAGGCACTATTTCTCACTGAAATGCTACGGACTTGAGCATATCCCACAAGGGAAACCGTATATTATTATGCCGAACCACTCGAGCCATCTTGATACGCTGACGGTGATTACGGCTCTCGGAACGAAGGCATACCGACTCTGGACACTCGCTGCACGAGATTATTGGTTTGCGACCCGTTTTCGAGGGTGGTTCGCTCGGACGTGTCTCAACGTGCTGCCAATAGAGCGGGAAGGCAATTTCACCGAGTTCCTACAAGACTTAAGAGCAGCAAACGAGGTTATGGCACGCCATAACGGCTTGCTTATCTATCCTGAGGGCACGCGTTCACTTGATGGTAACCTTCAACCTTTTAAACCGGGGGTGCTGAGTCTGCTGATCTATGGACCTAACGTCCCCGTTATACCGACTTATATTGAAGGCACCTATCACGCTTTACCGAAAGGTCAAAATTTGCCGAAGAAACATCCAGTGCGTATTATTTTTGGCGAACCCCTCACCTTTCCGTTGGAAAGGTGGGGAATCCGAGACGGAACACCGATTGATCCAACGCGATATCAGGAATTCTTGGAATTGGCACAAGATCGGGTTGCTGAACTTGGAACGCTGCTAAAACACGAGAAAGGGAACCTATGATGTCGGTTCCAAACACCCAAAAGACGGTCGCATTTTTTGATGTGGATGGTACGTTATTAAAGTCCACAATTGTGCATTGTTATATCTGGATGCGGTCTTTACAGCTGCCTTTCTTTTTCAAACACTTGTGGTTAATCGGGTTCCTCCCTAAAATTGTATACTATCTAATTTTGGACCGTATCAGTCGAACCCGCTTTAATCAGGTATTTTATCGCAACTACCGCGGTCTGGAAGTTGCCGAGATGAAGGCATTGTCTACGGAGATGTTCGAGGCTTATATTCGTCCGAAAATCTTCTCCGAGGCGGTGTCACAAATTCAGGAACATCAGGAACAAGGCACAGCCATCGTCCTTGTAACCGGATCGCTTGATTTCGTTGTCCAACCGATTGCGGACTACCTCGCTGTTGATGCTGTGTTGGCTCCGCAACTCCGTGAGCAGGGTGGGCAGTTTACGGGTGAACTCACAACCGCACCTCTCATCGGGGCGGAAAAAGCGGAAGCGATACGAGACTACGCGGATCGACACGAAGTTTCGCTGGAAGCGAGTTATGCTTACGGCGACAGTCAATCCGATCTTCCGATGTTGGAATGTGTCGGGAACCCTATTGTCGTGAATCCCGGAAAATCATTTCGCCAGAAAGCACTGAAATCTGGTTGGGAGATGCACGAGTGGCTCTAAGATGGTCGTCAGTTATCGGTTGTCGGTTGTCGGTTAAAGAGCAGGTTCGCTTCTTTAACTCTCGCTGCGAGGCAAGCTGCTAAAAAAGGAGAATGATTATGAATGTTAGACGTTATTTTGAATCCCTGTCTGAACCGAACGATACGATGTTCGTTGAAATTGAGGATAGGCACCGGTTTACGCGTCGCGGTGATGATTGGGTTAAATTCCGTGCGGATCTGATTGAACTCTTGGAGCAGACGATTTCTGAGGAGTTGTCAAAGGAATTCGAGACAGCGACAGCGGATTGGGTTTCAGAACCAGATATTTAAACGAGGATACCGTGTTTCATCCACATCACTACAGTGAAACGCTAAGTAGTAAACTCTGACTCAGACCACTATCAACGAGATATATGCCTATGTTAAATTCAATTTCGGATGCACAGGCGTTAGAAAGGGAAGACAAACTCGCCGAAGCCATTCAAGTCTACGATGACCTCCTCAACACAACTAACGGCACATCAACACTTGCCCTTGTTAATTTTCGACTGGGTGCTATCTATCACGGATGGCGAGAACTCTTCACAGCACAACGGTTTTTTGCACAGGCACATCAACTTGACCCAAGTAATGCCGACATCCGAGATGCGATTGCTGAACTCAATCGGCATTTTTCAGAAAATCGGGAAGCAGTTGCCGACGAGATGTCCCGCAAAAACAGCGACCAGATTGTGTCTCTCTTCCGCATCGCTACTGGGATCAAACTCCTGACAATGGATAAGCCCGTACAAGCCTATCCATTACTAAAGAGCCGCACTAAGATTTTTCCGAACGCCGCTATGGCGAAACACCTCCTCACCGATATCCAGATCACGGAAGATGAGCGAAACTCAGCGATCAATTTCCTATTGGAAAGGGATTGGCTGGTAAATACTGGCGCGTCGCTTTATACAATTACAGAAAAGGGGTTATATAACTTTTATATTGAGCTCGCGCAGTTGCACGTTGCCAACGCTGCTTGGACGGAAGCAGTGATGTGTTATGAGCAGGCATGTTGGCTGGATTCTGGGCAAGTGTATCCGCACTACCAACTTGTTATCTGTCATGCTGAGGCAGAGGCTTGGGATGCAGCAGTCGAGACTATTGCGCACCTTCCGGCTGAGGTGCCAGACGGCGTAGATCCTATCGTGTACCACACCGCCGTGGCGCAGAGTTATCACCATGTTTATCAAACCACGCAAGATGATGCTGCCAAACAGAAAGTCGTTAAAGCGTGCGAAACAGTGTTGCGTTTAGACAAGAAGGCGAAAGAGGTTTCGAGACTCCTCACGTCGTATCAGGGAAAGAAAGCGTGGTGGCGCAGATAAACTGATGAAACGGTCACTTACCCCCATTTTTTTCTGAAGGTTTGTGGTGAAAGGTTTTTAGTG
>VYCT01000336.1 GCA_009843785.1 Candidatus Poribacteria bacterium
ACATATTGTATACTATCAAAGTATAATCGGCAATACTGTTATCAAAAATAGCATCCTCCACAGCACCATGCCCCAAATTTTTCGCTTTATGCACCCTTTCCATTCTCAAATCGGATCATTAATTATAAAAGAGTGTATCAGTCACCAGTGTCCAGTGTCCAGTAACCAGTTAAAGAGGTGTTTTTGCTTACAAAAAACACCCTATCAAAAACGGTATTTCTGCGGATCGATAGGGGTCTTTGATAGGGTGTTTCTGCGGATTTCCCATGATTTAATCATAACGGTCTTGTAACAGGAAACTGGAAACTCGTAACTGGTAACTGTAAACTATTAAGGGAGTTCAATATGTTAATGACGTTGATTCAAAAAGAGGTTATGCATCATATTCTGAGCGTTCGTTTCGTCGCGCTTCTTTTGATGTGCCTCCTTCTCGTCCCGCTGACACTTTCTACCAATTACCGAAATTATCGCCAAAACTTAGTGGATTACCAAGAAGCCGTTAAACTCGCAAACATTGAAGAAACTACAGTGAACCTGAAGATGCCACTGGAACCGGAACTGGAGGTTTCTAAACTCCTCCTCAAACCGACCCCTTTGAGCGTCTTCGCAAACGGGTTAGCAGATACATTGCCGAGCTATCTCGGCATGACACGTAATGGGATTACACAAGGGGCACCCGCCCTGGTGTCCTCTCTTTCCAATCTGTTAGGACATCTCGATTTCCTATTCATAGTCGGTACTGTTTTCAGTCTACTCGCGTTACTGTTTACGTTCGATGCGGTTGCCGGGGAACGAGAAGCGGGCACCCTTCGGATTACCTTAGCCAATTCCCTGCCGCGCGACCTATTTCTATGGAGCAAATTGATTGGCGGATACGTGGTGTTTGTCGTTCCGTTCTTGGTGTCGTTACTGTTCGGCTTACTGGTGCTTGTCTGGCAAGGCTTCCCTCTCGGCGAACCTGAAATTTTTCCGAGAGTCCTCAGTTTAACCCTCATCTCATTGCTCTATATCGGTGTCTTTTTTGCAATCGGTACAGTGATCTCTACCTACTTAGACAATTCTAAAACTGCACTCATCGTTGCCTTTACTGTCTGGGTGTTTGCGGTGTTGATCACCCCACGGGTCGGGTTCCTCGCTGCCAAACTTATTGCACCAACACGTACTTCACAGAGTGTCTATATGGAAAAAGCAGCCATGCGAGACGATTTCAACGCGGCCATCGATAAGGAAAAATGGAGAATCATAATGGAGGAGATCCCTCCGGAGGAGGACGGTTCTATAATAGTAGGCGGGGAAAATGGTAAAAAAGTTGATGAACGCGTGAAATTTCTCGAAGAGGAATATCGACTGAAATTCCAGGACCATGCTAACAAATTGGATCGGGACTATAAACGTGAAACGGAACGACAAGAACAGTTAGGGGAGACGCTTTCCCGAATCACACCGACATCTTCCCTCATCTACCTTGCTACGAACTTAACACAAACAGGAAAAGGGACAAGAAGCACCTATTTTCAAACGGGCGATCGCTATTATGATATGCTCCATACAGATATGTTCAGCAAAATTATAGATCATATTACAGCAAGAGTATTTACATCAGAGGATACTGTCACAATCACACAACCACCCCCTTTAGAGACAATAACCTTAGGAGAAACGCTCCGTCAATCGGCGGTGGATGTGATGCTACTCTGTTTCTTTGCGGTGGTATTGACAACCGCAGCGTTTCTGAAATTCTTCCGTTCCGATATTTGATACGAAGTACGACACGACCTACTAATGATAGCCGAATTATCAGCGATGTTCATTGAGTTACGCAAATACCTCGCCTTTCTCTGGCGAATATTGTTCAAAGGTTAAAATTGAAACACGAGGCAACATAATGTCTCTGAAGGAGAAAGAAAATGAAAAGTACTTTTCACGGTACAGACGCTCTTGAAATTATATCACCGAGTATGCGGCTCTGTATACGCACTGAATTCAACGAGAAACCAAGTACGCAGTTCTGTGTACGCACTGAATTCAACGAGAAAGCACCACCCAGTGACAAGAAATATACCGGTCCCCAAAATGCCCAGGAATTGATGAAAGCTTTAGATGCGGATTACAATAAGGGACACGCAAAAACCGAAGTCAGCGTATCGCGCAAGGGCAACGGTATAGAAACTGAAAGTTATAGCAGTAACCTTACAATAAGTGAGATAGATGCAAGGTATCCACGAGTTGAGTGGCTTCAGCTACTTTTGGACAGAGGCATCATCATAGGAAACTTCTACGAGTATGCGTCCAACCTGTCCAACCGACATGCTTTGGCACTTCTGGAAGACAATCCGAATCTGTGGGAGTCAGGCGTTCTTGATATTCCACCGACAGATGACTGGGAAACCTATAAAGCGGCTTACATTGACAAGTTGGTAGAGATTGAAGTCACCAAAGCGGAGATTGAAGTCACCATTGAACGCAGTAAGGAACAAATCGAACGCGCCAAAGTGCAGATCGAACACAGTAAGAAAGACCTTGAACACGCAAGGAAACAGATTGCGCGCGCACAAGCGGCTTTAGAACACCTCAAAGAGCCGATGCCTCCTCAGAAGCCAAATTAGCGGGACTTACGCAGCTTCATCGCT
The DNA here is from genome assembly GCA_009843785.1 of Candidatus Poribacteria bacterium. Classification (GTDB taxonomy): domain Bacteria; phylum Poribacteria; class WGA-4E; order WGA-4E; family WGA-3G; genus WGA-3G. Next base: position 2,631 of record VYCT01000336.1, read on the forward strand.
GGCGAGGTTTCAAACCTCGCCAGCGGCGCATGATAATCGCTATTCGTAAGAAAATTGCGTAAGTCCTATTTTTTAGATTATGCACCCTTTCTACCTCAAAATCGGATCATTAATAATTATAGAAGGACCAAATAATATTTTAAATTTATGGGTTTCATTTTACTGTTGTGTCTGGTATACTTTTCAATAGGAAAGTGACTTGATATTGAGAGAGCTTATCTATTTACCGCTGTGTCCGGCTAAACTCGGCGGAATATAATCATGGAGTATTCTGATGGAAAAAGAAAACGATGTTCAACTAATTCGTAGCATTTTATCAGGCAACGATGAAGCATTCAGTGTTTTAGTCCGAAAGCATCAAAAGAGTATTCACGCGCTGGCGTGGCGGAAGGTCGGTGACTTTCACATCGCTGAAGAGATTACCCAAGACACTTTCCTCAAGGTATACAAGAACCTCGCGCAGCTGAAAAATCCGAACCAGTTTGGGGGATGGATTTATGTTATCGCGAATAATCTTTGCAAGAAGTGGCACCAAAAGAACAAAGCTGTGATGCAATCACTGGAAGCCACACCTATAGAAGAAATTGAAAAACTCTCTTATACGCATCACTTATCTGACCAACGGCAGACAGAGATCACTGAGGATCGCCATGAACTCGTCAAAAAACTTTTGGCACAGCTGCCGGAAAGTGAACGCACGGTGGTGACACTCTTTTATCTCGGAGAAATGACGGCGAAGGAAATTGGAAAATTCTTAGGTGTGTCAGTCAACACCGTTAAAAGTCGACTTCACCGTGGACGCGAGCGTTTACAGGAACGGCAGGAAGAACTGTTAGTGAGCGAAACACTCGGGGGTATCCCATTCCCTGCCCAAGTAACTGAGCGTATTATGCAGGAAGTGGCTAATATGAAACCGATACCGCCGCCGGTTGGCAAACCGTTGCTACCGTGGGCAGCTGTTGGAACTGCCGCTGTTTTGGTTATATTGCTGCTCGGTGCAAGCAACGCGTATCTTGCGCGTTTTCAGAAGCCATATAGTTTTGAAGCACAATCTGAACCTACCATTGAAATCGTTGACACACCTATCATTCTGGATATTGCGGCGAAACCCGCTGTACAAAATCGAGTGGGTCGAGCTGCTTTTGCAGGTAAAAACAGGGGTACCGGCACACAAGTCTCTACAACGACCACAACATCTGCTACACTGGAGGACTCCGCCAAGTTTTCGACTTCACAGTGGACGCAGGGAAGCGCGCCCCCGGGTGGGCACGTACGCGATATCTTCGCTACATCTGAAAGGAGCGTCTATGCTGTTGCCCCGACAGGCATATACAGATTAGGCACAGATGCGCCCGCGTGGGCACGCATCAACACGGATATTCCAATTAGTGAGTCTCTAATGCCGATGGCAGAGCAGGGTAGCACCCTTTACATAGTATCTACCGATGAAATATTTGCTTCAGATGATAGCGGTGAAACCTGGCGGACGATAGGTCCCAGACCCAAGGGACATGCTGTTGGTCTCATCATAATTGATGAAGCACAAATACGCAGCTCGCAAACACGTCAGACGATGTATCTTGCACTTAGAGATGAAGGGATTTATCGATCTACAGACGGTGGGACACGATGGAACCTATTTAATGACGGATTGGCGAACAAAACGATTTCCACAGTCGCTGCTGTTGAAAAAACAGTGTTTGCTGGCACGGCACGTGGACTCTATCGTTTGGGTTCAGGCACTTGGAAAAAGTTGCCGGTGGAGACATCAAGAGCCATCTATTCCTTGGCAGTGTCTGAGAATAATCTCTATATTGGAACGGGGCCCGATCTGTTGGGACTCACACCAATAGAAGCAGAACAAGAAGTACCAAGAAATGAGTCGCATGCGCTCAAGATTTTTCATTTCGCTAACTTGGGAGCATCTTGGACGGAAATAACACCCAGGTATAAATCTTACGATCGATACATACCCTCTGGCATGAAGATTGCGGCTGTTGGTGAAGTGCTTTTAGCGTCAACTGCCGACCAACGCCATCGTTCAACAGATAACGGAAAAACTTGGACAGAACTTTCGGGGGATTCGGAGTTGTTCATGACCAATAGTCTTCCAGTCGTGGCTGTAAACGAGACGACATTTTACAACGTTGGTCTCTTTGGGATTCGTCGTACAACTGATGGCGGGAAATCGTGGCAGTTACTTATAGATGGGATGGTGGGAACAAGGTTGAAGGATTTAGTTGTGTGCAACGATAGATTATACGCGCATAATGGTCATGCGGTGTATCAATCAACAGACGAAGGTGCGTCTTGGAAAAAGATATCAATTACCGAGAGGTTTACTGGGCAGGTGGCTACAATTACAAATGACCCATCAAAACCGGAAAGCGCGCGTATCTCCCACTTCTTTAATTCAAAATTGGTGGTTGATGACAATAACCTTTATCTTATTTCATCTGAAGTTAACAACTTGCAAATTTCCCGCTTATCTACAGATGGCAGTATACGCAGTCGCGCTCAAAGCATACCCGCTTCTGATGATGAAGCATTACTTCGCAAGTTACCGACAGGTAGCGAGGCAGCGAAAGAGCACCACTCAATCGTCCCAATCGTTCCACCTCCGATAAGTGAAAAGGAAGAGATAGCCAGAATAGTCGTAGTCTCTAACGATGTATTCTACGCTGAGCAGGGACGGACGCTTTTTAAGTGGAGACTTGGTGATCCGGTATGGACAAACACAGGATTAACAGACAAGAGCCAAGAGTCTTATGACAACGACAGCCAGGATCTCAAATTAGCGGTTTCGGGAGAAATCCTCTATGTTGGCAAACGCGATGGTAAACTGTTTCAGTCACTTGATGGCGGGAGCAGCTGGAGAGATGTTACGCCGAGTCTACCACTTCATTTTGCCGATTTCAGGGAGATAACCTTCGTCGGTTCAACAGTTTATGTCGCAACAGATGAAGGGGTCTTGAGTTCAGAAACCGGTGTACACTGGCGTGTGCTCACCGATAGTGCGGGTACGCGTCCGATCATAGATAGATTTGCTGCGGACGGTTCTACAATCTATGGTGTTAGCACTATCGGAGCCTACCGCTTAGATACCCGTAATCAATGGAAACAAGTTTCCTCAGAAGTACTCGGTGAAACTGCTGCTTTTGCTGTCATTAACGATAAGCTGTTTAGTGCTATCAAAGATCGCGGGATATTTCATATCTCGCTTGCAGAAGAATAGTTGACATTATATCGGGAGAACAAATTCCGTCTCTGGTTTACAAGGACTTTTGGTTTATCTAACAACAATATAGGGCGGATGCTTACATCCGCCCTTCACAATCTCATATCTGAGAAAGATTGTCCTACAACGCATGGTCTTCCGGACGGACACCCTTTGTAAAAGTGCCAAAACCGAAGAACGTCGGTGTATAATCGCCGACATAATCGACAACGCTTTTATCGGGAATCGCATCCTCCATCCCCATACACCAATAGCAACCGTTGACAAGAAGACGGCGGAGTCCTTCACTCTCCAAATCAACAGAAGCACCCATCGTCGTGTTAAGGATACGTGAGGTGTTCCCTTCATCGCCAGTATAAGTTTTAATCCACACCATCGGCATTGTGATGGTATCCGGTTTCGGCGCATCTGTCGGATCCATACCGACCAGCACCTGTCCGTGGATAAGCACCTGCGAATCGCCTGTCAAGTCATTAATGCCGTAGACATCGGACGGTCCCCAAACATCGTCAACGCCTTTGAGAATCGGGTGGTCTTGCATCGCTTCGTCAATCACACCGCGCGCGCTCTCTTTACCGTGGTGTCCGTGGTGGTTGACCCACGTCTCACCGAGCACTTGTCTGCCGTAGCCGCCCTCAAAATCTTTGCTGTTAAAACTATACTTTGCATACGGACTCTCAAGATCGCGGCTATAACTGAAAGCGTGTGTTGCTGTCCGGAGCCCGATCACAGGCTTACCCGCATTCGTATAGTCAACGACATACTTCATCTGTTCATCGGGCAGTTCGCGGAAACGTGTGAACAGCACCATCATATCCGCTGATTCTAAGTTGTGAAGCCCCGGAATGTTCGTCTGCACTTCCGGATCGATTTCACCGGTTTCAGAATTAATCGCAAACAGCACCGTGCATGTAAATCCGTGGTGTGTGGCTAATACCTTCCCTAACATCGGCAACGCCTCTTCAGAGCGATATTCTTCATCACCGCTAACAAGGACAATATGTTTACCTTTCCCGGGACCTTCGTTCCCTTCGTAAACAACCCATTCGTTATTCATCAAAAATTTTACTCCATCCATAAAATAAGATTCTGCATTAATATAACACATTTTCCTGTGAAAGTCACGTTGAATCTGTTTACAGAAAACCGACGTTCTGTACGTAGAACGAAAAAACTTTGACAAATATCCAGAATTGCCATAAAATTAAGTAGACAGATTTGAAACCATTATCCGAAATGGATTGGCAGCCTGCAGGAGAATTTATCCATGTATCTAACCTCTCAACAGCGAGACGACTATAAAGAGCAGGGCTTCGTCGTAATTCCGCATCTCTTTAGTAAAACCACAGTGACGTTGATGCTTGAGCATTACATGAAACGCCGTGCAGAAGGTCCAAAACCTGGCGACTCCGGTGGCACAACTGACCATGCCGATGATCCAAATCATCAATTTCCGCGTATGATCAATATGCACAACTGGGACGAACTCACCCAAGAATGGGCAACTGATACCAACCTGCTTACCGTTACGGAACAACTGATTGACGATACGCCGGTACTGCTACAAACAATGATCTACTTCAAACCGCCCGGCGCGCGGGGTCAGGCACTACACCAAGACGAACAGTACATCACAATAGATCCGATCATTGGCGTTTGGGTAGCATTAGATACATCGGACGCAGCTGTTGGACGTATGGTGCTGATTCCACGTTCCCATCAGGACGGTCTGTTTCGTGTCGAAGCGGCAAATACCGCCATTTCGTTCACAGGGGTACAAGCCGTTAAACCGGAAGACGCTGAAGAATTGGGAATTGACATGTCGCCCGGTGACGCGCTTTTCTTTGACGGTAAAGTCATTCACGGTTCTTACATGAATCAGACGCACGACCGATGGCGGCGGAGTTTTATATGCCATTACATGGGCGAGAATTCACAGCAATTTGAACCAACCGAAGGCACACACGTCTCCCATCTGAAAAAATAGTTTGATTACACGCAAACTCTAAACTATTTACAGCACACAAAAGTATACAGTATTACTGAATAGAAAAATTGGAGGATCTGGATTGTTAAAAGTATCTAAGTTTGGCGGGAGCTCCCTCGCGTCAGCGGCGCAAGTGAGCCAAGTGTGTGACATCATTACTGCTGATCCAAGCCGCCGCCTCATCGTCGTCTCTGCCCCCGGAAAACGACACAGCCAAGACATCAAAGTGACGGATCTGCTCATCGCAGCGGCATCCCAACGCCTCGCTGGAAAACTCGGTGCTTCGGAATGTGCTGAGGTCATTGAACGTTACCGTAGCATCGCTTCTGAATTAGGGCTCCCCGCCGAGGTCGTTGACCCTATTGCCCGCGACTTAACAGAGCGCATGGAAAACAGCACAACCGATGCGGATCTCTATATGGATACAATGAAAGCAGGCGGCGAAGATAACTGCGCACGCCTCATCGCGCAAGTCCTACAGGCACGGGGTATAGACGCACACTATGTAAATCCGAAGGACGCGGGCTTACTACTCTCTGACGAACCCGGCAACGCGCAAGCCCTCCCTGAGGCATACAACCGTCTGCGCGATCTACACGAACGTCCAGGGATCACTATCTTCCCCGGTTTCTTCGGGTACTCAAAACAGGGCAACATCGTCACTTTCTCGCGCGGGGGTTCAGACATTACAGGTGCAATTCTTGCGAGTGCCGTCCGAGCGGAGGTGTATGAGAATTTTACGGATGTCGATTCCGTGTTTGCGGCGAATCCGTCTATTATTAAGGAGCCAGCACCGATTGCCGAGTTAACCTACCGTGAAATGCGAGAACTCTCTTACGCTGGATTCTCTGTATTTCACGATGAGGCACTTGAACCGGTCTATCGCGCACAGGTGCCGGTCAACATCCGAAACACTAATAACCCAGACGGCGATGGCACCTTAATTGTGCCAAGCCGTAAGTCAACAGATACCCCGGTTATCGGGATCGCTGCGATGGAGGGCGTTTGCTGTATCTACCTTAGCAAATATCTAATGAACCGTCAGATTGGATTCGGACGACGGTTGTTGCAGATTTTAGAAGCTGAAGAAATCTCTTTTGAACATATTCCGTCCGGCATAGACAATATGTCAGTGATTATCCGCGAAGAAAACCTCTCAGCAGAAAAAGAAAACCGGGTCATCGAACAGATTCGGCAGATCCTTGCGCCAGAAGATATTTCCGTCGAACGCGGACTGGCACTGATCATGGTTGTGGGTGAAGGGATGCGCCACACTGTTGGTGTCGCCTCGCGTGCCACAAGCGCGTTAGCCGGATCAGAAGTCAACATTGAAATGATTAATCAAGGTTCCAATGAAGTCAGTATGATGTTCGGCATAAAATCCGAAGACATGGAGACTGCTGTTCAAGCACTCTATGCCGAATTTTTTGATTCTTAAAAGAACGCGAGCCGGAAACTATTAGGAAGGTGCAGAAAAGAAAAGTTCCTCGTTAAAACAGTATGTTCTTCCGAGTTTCCGTAATTATCACCGATGTTATTGATATGCATCGAAAACCCGTTTTTAACAACGGAAAAAACGGAGCGAAAACTTAATCGTTAAAAAAAATGGAAATAACCGTTCAACCGAAAGAATTAGCAGCCGGAAAACTGACAGATGCACATGTAGAACAAGCCATCAAGGCGATTCGCGTTGATGGTTATGTGATCTTAGAAAACGTCGTTAGCCACGAACACCTGGACATTCTTCGCGAACGGATGGATGCCGATTCACAGATTCTTATTAATGCGGAAAGATGGGGTGGTGCCGGTGGGCTTAAAGGGCATCTCCAGCAGGGACCGCCACCTTATGCGCCTTACATTTTTACAGACATCGTCGCGAATCCTTATGTTGTGCAAGTGACGCAGGAGCTGCTGGGTCCCGGGCTTTATAACAACTTTTACAACGGCAACACGAACTGCCCCGGTAGCACAACACAACCGCTCCATAGAGACGGCGCTCATCTGTGGCCAGACCAAAAGGTTGCGCACCCAACAACAGAAGTCGTCGTTAATATTTCACCACAGGAGACAACGGAGGAAAATGGGAGTGTAGAAATTTGGCCCGGCTCACATCTTGAGGTGGGTGAACACCATATAGATGAAGAACAAGAAGAGGCACGCCGTAAAATTTGTCCGCCTACCCGTGGAAATGCGAAGAAGGGAAGTGTGCTGATTCGAGACATGCGCCTATGGCACCGCGGTGTCCCCAATCCATCTGACAAGCCGCGCCACATGATAGCACTGATTTACCGCGTCCATTGGCTCAAATCCAACCGGCGACTGAAGTATAAAACTGGGTGTGAAGCCGCTTTTGAAAACAGCGATCTCGACCATAATGCTGAGTTCATTGACTTCGCCGATCAAAAAATAGGTGATTACGATTATCTCTTCAATCCGAGATTCTGATTGCGGCTGTGAATCGGCAGTCAGCTTGAGAGTTTGCAGCTTTTTTCGTTGACGGTTTTCGAGAGAAAGCCATCTGCCAAAAAGCAGGAGAAAAACAGTGAGAGAATTCGGAACGCAAGGTCCCGTCAATTCTAAGGATCACTATGTCGTTTCGCGCAGTGAGGAACTTGCTGATTACATTAACCGCGTTAAACAGGGACGATACATCGTGCTCTTCGCTCCCCGACAGAGCGGCAAAACCACGTTCTTCCAAGAAGTTCTCAAGACGCTTGCAGACGATGCCAATGTCTATTTCTCGATCCAACTTAATTTTGAGATGTATAAAAATTATACGCCTAGGGCTTTTTACGCAGATCTTCTTGAAGATATTCGCGAGGAAATTGAGGAAGGGCTTGCCTCCCGCAACCTCATACCTTCTCCGGAACTCCTCCAATTTTTGGAGCATACACAAATGACCAGCCACGCCGCAATGCGGCGTTTCTTTCGGCAATTGCCACGTATGCTTATGGGCGAACTCTCCACACGCGTACCGCCGCGCCTTGCTCTGATTATCGACGAATTTGACGGTATTCCACAAACCGCTGTCAGTGATTTTCTGCATACGCTCCGCCGGATATATCTTACAGGTCGCGAGGTCCGCTCCCCTTACAGTGTCGGCATTGTCGGCGTTAAGAACATAACGCAATTAAACTATGATTCGTCAATCTCACCTTTCAACATACAAGATGAATTCACATTACCAAACTTCACCGCGGCGCAAGTGCGCGAACTACTCTCACAGTATACCGACGAAGTCGGACAAGCCTTCGCACGGGAAGTAATTGACTTACTTCATAAACAGACCGCAGGGCAACCCTTTCTTGTTAACAGATGTGCCCAGATTCTTACAGCAGAACTTGACATACCCAAAACCGATACCATTCAGATGCACCACTTCTCACAAGCATATACCGAGCTGATCGAAGAAAGAAATACCAACATTGAGCATCTTATCACAAACATTCGCAGAAACCCGCGCTTTGAAAAAATGCTTATGCAAATCGCTTTTTATGACAGCAGCATTAACTTCACTCTACATGATGAAATCGTTAGTGAACTCGCCACTTACGGTATCATTGCAAGGGGAGAAGATGGAATGTGCCAGATCCTCAATCCTATCTATCTCCATTGCATCATCCAAGCCCTTAGACCTCTCATCAATGGACTTGAAGACCAATACTTCCCAGAAGAGGGTCCCATTGACTTTACAGGATACATCACATCAACCGGACGGATTCAGATGCATACACTCATCAACAACTTCAAGGATTTTATCGCACGCGCGGGCTTCAGAATATTACAGGTCCCTGATACACCGAAAGAATTCGTCGGACAATACCTTCTCTTCGTCTATCTTGATGAGTTCGTCAAAATTGTACACGCGACACTGCGGTTAGAAGTTCCAACCGGTAGAGGCAGAGCAGATATTATTATCTCACACAACAGACAGCAATACATCATCGAAACAAAGGTATGGCGAAACGAACGACACTATCAGGTAGGAAAGCACCAGCTCGCCGCATACCTGAAGTCCGAAGGGGCAACGGAAGGCTACTATATTGTCTTCGATCATCGAGAAAACCCCAAGCCGCAATTAGAAACAGACACCTTCGATGGATTGACCATTCGGAGTTATGTTATTCCTGTTATGCAAAAACGCCCTTCAGAAGTTCAGTCTGAATCACGGTTCTCTTAATAGAGTGACGGAGGTTACCATGAACGCCATAAACAATTGGCTCCCCGCAGAGCCTGACCTTGAAACGGTTTGCCAAACCTATAGCGACCCGATTTATGCCCTCTCCCAAGCCGAAGTGCCCGCTATCATTCTCCGAAACGCCTATTCACCCGCTCAATGCCACGGACTCATCCACCGGTTCACAAATATGGGCTTGATGCGTGATGAAGCGGACACCAATTCCGCTGATAAACGCACCCGAATCGACATCGGTACCAGCCTCGGTAATCGTGGCAGCGATAAGCCAAAATTTTTGGCACACGCGCAAGCAACAGAACATCTTTTTAATTTCTTATTCGACGGATTTGATAACCCTGTTGACCTTATCTACAACTCGCTCACCGCGCTTTCTCCGGGTAAAGAGGTAAAGGTTGCACGGGAATCCGACGGTGCCCGCTACGGTCCTGCGATTTTCCGCGTCCATTACGAAACGCACAGCTACAAGCCCCATATTGATCATGTCAAATATCGTGAGCAGCGCACCGACTATGCCGTCTACCGCTTTGAACACCAATTTGCAGGCGTACTGTGCGTCCAAAACGCCGACGAAGACGGGAAAGGCACACAAGCGATTCTGCATCGATGTCTCTGGTCTGAGGAGATTCAACCGTACATTGCTGAAGAGACATTTGACCAATACGCTTCTGACAACGGTATAGAGAACTATCAGGTCGATTTGCAGCAGGGCGATCTTTACTTTTTCAACACCCGCTGCATCCATGAAGTACCCCCCGTTCAAGGAACACGCGCCCGAATCGTTTTGGCGGTTTTTATCGGATATTCCCCAGACGATAATGAGATATATGTCTGGTCATGAATCAACTTGATGCCACACAATTTTTCGCGGTATACTTAGAAAAATTGCCTGAAATTCGTAAACGCCGGACCACAGAAACCAGCCAAAGGAGAAATCTGATTCCTAATGAAAAAAATAACATTATTTCCTGTTTTCTTGACACTCCTCATCCTTTTAAACGCATATCTGCCAAATAGCTTCGCCCAAGAGCCATCGCTATTCAGTCTACCTGAAGGTGCCAAAGCACGACTCGGTAAAGGGTGGATAAATAATCTACAGTATTCGTCAGATGGCACACGCTTAGCGGTCGCAACCTCTATCGGTATTTGGCTCTATGACACACAGACTTATCAGGAAGTCGCCCTGCTCACAGAACACATACGCGGTGTTAATAGCGTCGCGTTTAGTCCCGATAGCGGAACGCTTGCAAGTAGCGGTAGGGACGGCAACATTGATCTATGGAATGCTACGACAGGCGAGCATCAGCAAACGCTGCGCGGACATACCGATGCCGTTTACGACATCGCCTTCAATGCCAGCG
>VYCT01000059.1 GCA_009843785.1 Candidatus Poribacteria bacterium
AAATCTATTGATGAAATTATAAAAGTGTATAATTAATTAAAAGCTTTACTATAACCTACAACAGGCACACCTGATGGTGAATTACGATCTCCCTTGGAATCCGAACCGTATTGAACAGCGATTTGGACGTATCCACCGAATTGGACAGACGGAAGTGTGTCATCTTTGGAATCTTGTTGCCGCAGAAACTCGTGAAGGCGAAGTGTTTAACACACTATTTCATAAGCTTGAACAGCAACGCGATTCCTTAGGTGGCGCGGTTTTTGATGTGCTCGGCAAATGTTTCGCCGATATGTCACTTCGAGACCTGCTTATTAAAGCTATCCGTGAAGGCAACAGACCTGAAGTCAGAGCACGACTGACGGAAACTATTGATGGCGCATTGGACCTAACGCACTTACAAGCATTAATTGAAGAGAATGCTTTGACGCACGGAACAATGGACACAACGCGTATCGGCAATATCCGTGAAGAAATGGAACGCGTCGAAGCACGGCGTTTGCAACCCCACTTTATCGCATCCTTTTTCCGTGCAGCATTCGCAAAACTTGATGGAAAGTTACGGAAACGTGAATCAGGACGCTACGAAATTCGGCACGTCCCTGGCGGTATCTATAACCACAGCAATTTAGGTGTCGGTAAACCTATACTACAGCAATATGAACGAATTACATTTGAAAAGGACAAAATGAATGTCCGAGGAAAACCGCTGGCAGAATTCGTTTGCCCCGGACACCCACTACTTGATGCGACAATAAGTGCAATTTTAGAACGTCATCGGAATTTACTGAAACAGGGAACTGTTTTGATTGACCCCAATGAACAGAATGATGAAGTTCGCGTCCTATTCTACCTTGAACACGCAATTCAGGATGGACGCGTGGGTAATGATGGGAACCGACATATTGTTTCACGACAGATGCAATTCGTCGAAATCAACAACGACAAAACGGTTAACACCCCCGGATATGCGCCGTATCTTGATTACCGTCCGATAAACGAAGATGAATTGTTGGCGGTTGAACCCGTGTTAGAGGATTGGCGAAGCGCGGATTTGGAATCGGAAGTTAAAAATTACGCCGTGGAACACCTTGTTCCGAATCATCTTGACGAAGTGAAAGCACACAGAGAAACGCTCGTTAAAAAAACGATGCGCGCTGTCAAGGAACGGCTTACGAAAGAAATTAACTATTGGGATAATCGGGCTAATGAATTGAGACTACAAGCGGAAACTGGAAACAGGATGGCAAGCCTTAACGCTGCACAGGCAAGGCAGCGCGCCGATGAGTTACACGCAAGGCTTGAAAATCGAATGGAAGAATTGCAGCAGGATCTGCATATTTCACCGATGCCACCGGAGGTCATTGGTGGCGCGCTCATTGTCCCGCAGAGTTTATTAGATGCTGCGACTGATCCTGAACACCGCGCCCCCGTTGTGCCTTCACAAACTGATAGGGAACGGATTGATAGACTGGCAGTCGCCGCTGCTATGGAGGCGGAGCGCAAACTTGGACGTGAACCGACAGAGATGCCCCATCATAATCCAGGCTACGACATTGAGTCCAAAGACCCGAACACCAACCAGTTACTGTTTATTGAGGTGAAGGGAAAATCTACCGATGCGACGACTGTCACTGTTTCCAAGACCCAGATTTTTACCGCATTCAACAAACCCGACAGTTTCATCCTCGCTATCGTTGAGGTAGATGGCGACACAGCCAAAGAACCCCGCTACATCCGAGAGCCGTTCCAGAAAGAACCAGATTTCGGCGTGACGAGTGTAAACTATAACCTCAGCGAATTACTTGCTCGTTCAGAACCACCAAGTTAGTATTCTGTCCATCTCAAAATCGATGTCTCGGTTGCACAGAAAACCCAACCTCTTGCTGTAGGAGCGAGCTGTACTCTCGATGCCTCCGCAAAAACGCCCAAAAAACCGAAAACTGAATGGCCCTATGCCTTGGTTTCTTTTGTTTTTTGCCGTGAATTATGCTATAATAATAGTAAGGTAACACGTTTTCAGTTCCTCATAAAAAATGCTGATAAAAAAGATAGATACAGCCACGGTTAATGAACGCGTGAGCTTGCACAACACAATTATCATGTAGAGAGAACATTATGACAGGATTCGACTTTTTCAATGCTATTGGCACCATCGCCTCAATCGTTGGTGCAATTAACGCCCTAAAAGGTTCAAATAACAGCACAGCAGCGGATCTGTTTAAAGAGTCTTGTAAGGAGGCAGTTAGGCAAAGTGCACCCGACTTTGCCGATCTCACTACGCCAGAAGAATTTGATGTAGACAGTGACACATTTATCACCTTACTCAAGGATGTTGACATATCTGTATTAACGTCGGTAGAAGAAAACGCAGCACTCTCCGAAATCGCAGCAATTTTTGAGAAATGTATCATCCTCCCCGGACACCAATTGACAGCAGCAGACCTTAAGCAGAGACTCCAACCGGTCATCAAGAAGACCTTTGCTATTTTTTTTCAAAGGCTCCCGCGTAATCAACAAGCGACCAATCAAACCACGCTTGGATATCAGCGGACACAATTGGCAAACCAAGAGCGTTTAAGCAAAGATATTCAAGCTATCAAAGGTGACACCGGCGAGATTAAAGAGATGACTCAAGCAAACCTTGCGGTGAACCTTGATGTAAGAGCACAATTGACTGATTTTTCAAATAGACAATTCGATTTAAGGGTCTCCGAGGCAGTTAAAGCTGCAGTAGCAGCAGAACACAAAGCAGAAATTGATAATGCACAGGATTTGCTCAATAAACATCAGCCTCACTCTGCTCTGAGTCAATTGGAAAGGTTGAAGGATCGTATTTGGGAAGATGCCTCATCAATTACTAAGTTCCGCATTCTGACAGGTATGGGGGCAGCTCAACTCGCTCTCAATAAAGAACGGGAAGCCGCGATATTGATACTTAAAGCATGTCCGTATAATCCTGAAGATGAAATTGCCCTTTCTAATAGTGCTTTGGCGCATTTTTTATTCAGAAAAATGGAGATGGCAGAGAAGTATGCAGAAAAGACATTGGAAAAGAACCCAACAAATATCAATGCTTACCGCACCCTAATTGAGATTTCTACGGACGACGAAACGCTTGAAGAAGTAATTGCTAAAGTGCCTGAATATTTGCAGGAGGATCCGCAAATTGCTTACGCAATCAGTAACATCGCTAAGCAACGCGAAAATCTTGAAGAAGCGAGGAAATGGCGTGAAATCATGGTGGATCATGATAAGGAAGAGCTTCCTGATTACAAGACCGCTTTGGCAGCTATCTTAATTGAACAAATATTTGAAAATTCCCTTACTGTGTATACAAAGCAGCTTGACGATTCACAAAAAGAACAATTAAAGCGAGCCGTCCAACTCCTCACAGAAGCATGGGATTGCGTCATCAATACTGAATTACACGCTGTCCGAATAGATTGGATTATCAATAGAAGTATGGCATATTATCTTCTTGGTGAATGGAAAAACGCAATAAAAGACCTTGATACAGCGTTAGAAATTGAACCCGCGCATTCCCTTTTGCTAAAAAATAGAGCGATATTAGCCTTTGAGCAGGGAGAAAAAGAAAGTGCCATTGAATTTTTGGAAAAAATTCAATCTGGCCCGGAAACTTGCGAAGCTCCGATATTGATAGCTGTTGCCTTATTAAGTAGTGAACGCTATGATGAAGCGATTACAACACTGAACAACTTCTTACAGACAAATCCATCTCCGAAATCACAAGAAGAAGCAAACCGTTGGCTCGTTCGTATTTATACTGAAGATGAACGTTTTGAAGATGCGGAGCGGATTTCTACAGCTATGCGCAAAGTTTCTCCAGAAAACATATTAGATATTGTTGAAGCAGCTCGGATTTCCGAGGCAATTGGAAAACACGACGAAGCACTCTCTCATCTCAAGAAAGCATACAATTACGCCCAAAATAGCGAAGAATTCTTAGAAATTGCGGAGTTGGCGGATCATCTCTACATGCACAAACTGTTTAAAGAAGCAGCAGTACTTTACGAAAAACTCGCGGACACAAGTTTGAACTCTGAATGGACACAGTGGTTGCTTAAAAGCTACTATAACGCTGACGAAGTTGGGAAAGCACTTGAACTTTGCCAACAACTTCGCGCGAAATATGGGGCACTTGAAAATGTATCCAAGATAGAGTTTGAAATTTACGAAGCAATTGGAGATTTAAAGCAAGCCGTAGCGATAGGGACAGAATATCTCAAAGCGTTTCCTGACGATTTGAATATGCAAATGGGTATGGCTTACATACACTACCGCTTAGGCAACATTAAGGCGTTCAAGCGGCTGTTAGAAGGACAGTTTGACTTGAAAAATATGTCCCTGGAATCCTGTATTAATCTAATCTATTTGCATAAAATCGCATCTAAACCGCAGAGAGCATTGGATATTATGTATGAAACGCGCAGAATACATGCCGCTAATCCCGATGTCCATTTGAAATATTTTGGTCTATTCCGTGAAGTTGGAAAGCAATTAGGCGAATTTTTAGATTCACCTCAAGTGCAGATTGGAACAGCAGTATGCCTTGACAAGGCAGGTGAAACCAACTGGCATATCATCGAAAAACGTGATGATGCAAACCCAATGCGCAACGAACTTGATGTTAATGATGATCTGGCGCAACAGTTACTTGGTAAAACTGTGAATGATGAAATAGTTCTTCGCGAAACTCCATTTGGTACGGATATTGGGAAAATTACCGATATTCAAAGCAAATATACTTATGCGTACCAAGAAATTTGTCGAGAATTTCCTGACAAGTTTCCAAAGGATCAAGGCTTATGGGCGACAAAACTGGACGATTCCGAGGATGCAGATGATTCAGCAAAATTCCAACCGCTGTTCGACTTGATTGACAAACAGCATGATGCCACTCTTCAGATTGAAGAAGCTTATAAAGAAAACCTACCGCCGATTGGGGTTTTCATGAACTTGACAGGGCACAATATATTGGACACCTGGGGGTTACTTATAAGCAATCCTAATTTGGGTATTAGATGCTGTATAGGAAGTCCTGAAGAGAGGATTCAAGCCTGTGATTTACTTGAAAATTCACAACCCAAGCTCGTTGTGGATATCATCTCACTCATTACCCTCCATTGCCTAGAAGCTACCGACCCTATTCTCAAGGCATTCGGGAAACTCAGGATCGCACAATCAACGATTGATACACTTCTGCAGATCATCTATGAAAGAGAAGCAATGTGGTCAGAACAGGAGAGTATGACTGTTGGAAAAGAAGGGGACAGGTATGTAAGATATATGATCAATCCCGAGGACACTAGACGCAGTATAGAAGACTTAAAAGGTATTGTCAAGTGGATTAGGGAAAACTGCGAAGTTCTTCCATGCACCCCTGCACTACAGATGAACCTATTACGTAAGCGAGAACTTGACGATTTGTTTCAGCCATCTTTTATTGATACCTTGCTTATCGCGAGTCAACCAGGATATTTACTCTTCTCAGACGATGAACAACTCAGACGCTATGCAAAAACCGGTTTCAATAGCGACACGGGAATAGATTTCGACATTGATGGTGTCTGGACACAAGTTGTTTTGGAGCATTGTGTTAACAGAAACCTCCTTGATAGAACTGAGTACAACAAGATGACAATAAAACTGGTTTGCTCCAACTATTACTACACAGAGTTCAATGCAGACGTATTAATGGAAGCGGCAAGACAATCAGATTGGAAACCTTCCGAACCTTACAATAGATTGGTTCAAGCCCTGGGTGGTCAAAGGGTGAATTTGGCATTCGCATTAAACGTTACCACTGAATTTCTTTTTCAACTCTGGACACAGTCAATTGTGCATAGCGGAAGTATTGATTTGACGCATGCCTTATTGGATGGGTTCACATTTAAGCGGAGACCTCAGGCAGTATTGATGGAACTTGCAGATCGAATTCATCATAGATTCAAGTACCATCTCTTAGCCAAACGAGATGTTCTCTCACTGATTCGGGCAAACGCGCGAACCCACACTTTTTAAAAAGGTAAGACTTACGCGGACAAGCGATAGGTCGCCCAGCATACAAACACAATCTCCTGTAAATACCTATGTTTCTCAAAACAGACCCGGTTTGTAGTAACACATTTCATTGCGCCCTGCATAAGTCCTAAATCTCTTAAATTGTCCGCTCTCAGGAACAGAGCCATTCAATTCTCTGGAAAAACCTCCATATCCCGAATCGGTCTCGGATAACGAATATCTAAAACTCGCGTCATCCGCGCCCTCCGTGTAATCCGCGATTCAGATGATTCGACAGTTGAATGCCTTTGCTCTGAGAAACAAATTGGCTTTACATAATTTCGTGGTTTGTGTTATCATACATTTCAATGAAAGGAGAAGCTGTGACCTACCGCAAAAAACTAATTGAAGTCGCTTTACCCTTAGATGACATCAACCGCGAAGCGGCACGCGAAAAATCCATACGTCACGGGCATCCATCCACATTACACCTCTGGTGGGCGCGACGACCACTTGCAGCATGTCGAGCCGTGCTATTTGCCTCACTTGTTGATGACCCTTCCAATCGCGATGATCTCACCGAGGCGGAACAAGAACGCGAGCGCGAACGTCTCTTTGATATTATCAGGGAGATGGTCGAATGGAAAAATATCAACAACGAGCATATTTTAGAAAAAGCACGCGCCGAAATCCTCAAATCAACAAATGGACATCCACCGCCCATGCTTGACCCCTTTTGTGGTGGGGGTTCAATCCCATTAGAGGCGCAACGACTGGGCTTAGAAGCACACGGTAGCGATCTCAATCCTGTCGCTGTTCTAATCACAAAAGCAATGATTGAGATTTTACCACGCTTTACGGGACAGCCCCCTGTGAATTCCAAAGCGCAAAATGATTCACTGCAAAGCCAAACATGGAGAGGTGCTGATGGATTGGCAGAAGATGTTAGCTACTATGGAGAATGGGTGCGGAAGGAAGCAAAAAAGCGAATTGGACATCTCTATCCCCAAGTCCAGTTACCAAAGGAACATGGTAGTGGTAAAGCAACGGTTATCGCTTGGATTTGGGCGCGAACAGTGAAGTGTTCCAATCCGGCTTGTGGGACAGAGATACCGCTCGTCAAATCTTTCTGGCTCTCGAAAAAAGAAAAAAAGAAGGCATGGATTGAGCCAGTTGTTGACACGAAAAATAAAACAGTAAGTTTCGAGATAAAAAGCGGTGACGGTGTTCCTCCTGAAGCTACTGTTGGTAGTAGGGGAGCAAGGTGTATCTTCTGTAAAGAAGTCATTTCACTCAAATATGTCCGCGCCGAAGGAAAGTGGGGACGAATGGGTAATCAACTTATGGCCATTATTGCAGAAGGGAGTGGTGGAAAGGTTTATCTGGCCCCATCTGATGAACACGTTGCAATTGCCAAGAAGGCCGTACCTAACGGTGTTCCCGAAACGGATTTGCCAGAAAAGGCACTCAGTTTTAACGTTCAACACTATGGCATGACGCAACATCATCACCTCTTTACATCGCGCCAACTGACGGCCCTGACGACTTTTAGCGACTTGATGAACAAAGTACATCAGCTTGTAGAAGTAGATGCTAACAAGGCAAGTTATGAGGAGGCACGGACTTACGCTGATGCTGTGGTAACGTATTTGGCGTTTGCCCTTGATAAAGGAGCTGACTATTGGTCAAGCATTTGTAGCTGGCACACTGGGGGTTCTATGGGCCATACTTTCGTCCGCCAAGCTCTTGCGATGGTTTGGGATTATGCAGAATGTAACCCTTTTAGCCAATCAACCGGAAATTGGTCTGCTTGTGTTGAATGGGGGACCCGGTTTATCACCAAGAATTCGGGACTTCAGATTCAAAGAGGGCATGTAACCCAACTTGATGCCGCGGTAGCTTTGCCAGAGGTTCAGCCCCCACTCATTTCGACATATCCACCTTATTACAACAACATCGGCTACGCAGACCTTTCGGATTTCTTTTACGTCTGGCTCCGTCGCAGTTTGAAACATATCTATCCCGAACTATTTAAATTGATGCTTGTCCCCAAAACTGAGGAACTCATCGCTACACCTCACCGCTTTGATGGAGATAAGTTAAAAGCAGAAGAACATTTCTTGACCGGATTAAGCAAAGCTTTTCAACTCATGCGGGATCAAGTACATCCCGACTATCCTATGACCGTCTACTACGCTTTTAAACAATCTGAAAAAGATAAAAAAGATGGAAGTATTGCTTCAACCGGTTGGGAAACGATGCTTGAGGGACTACTCAAAGCAGGTTTTCAAATCACAGGTACACTACCGATGCGAACGGAAATGAAGAATCGCCAAATCGCGATGGGAACGAACGCCCTCGCGTCTTCAATCGTTCTTGTCTGTCGCCCGCGACCCCATGATGCAAGCATGGTGCCCCGACGCGATTTCATTGCCCAGCTTCGTCGTGAACTGCCTAATGCGCTCAGACATCTGCAGCGAGGAAACATCGCCCCTGTTGATCTCGCACAAGCAGCCATCGGTCCCGGTATGGCAGTTTTCTCAAGTTACAGCAGTGTCCTTGAAGCGGACGGAAGCCCCATGCGTGTTCGTACCGCCCTGCAAATCATCAATGCCGAACTTGATGCCTATTTCACAGAGCAGGAAGGCGATCTTGATGCCGATACCCGCTTCTGTGTCTCGTGGTTTGAACAGTACGGTATGAAAGACGCATCCTTTGGAGAGGCTGAAGTTCTTGCCGTTGCTAGAGATACCAGCGTAGAAGGGATCGTCGAATCAGGCGTTCTCGATGCCCGCGCCGGACGAGTCCGTCTACTTTCTCGTGAGGAATATCCTGACGAATGGGACCCAACTTCCGATAGACGTATAAATACATGGGAATGCACGCAATACCTTATCAAAGCACTCGATCAGGGTGGTGAATCAGAAGTCGCACTGTTGGCAAATCAACTCAGCAGCGAACAGGTCGAAAATGCCCGTGCATTGGCGTATCGCCTTTTCGCTATCTGTGAACGCAAAGGGTGGGCACAGGAAGCGATCGCTTACAACACGCTCATCACCTCATGGACGCACATTCAGGAAGCACGAACGAACTATGAAGTGCAGGAAGTACAGCAAGAATTCGATATTGAGGAGTCATGATCATGAATAAAACGATTTCATTAGATGACCTTCCGCGTCAGGTTGAAAACTTACTGCGGACAACTTGGGAAGCGCATGAAAGCCTCGTACTTGAGCATAACGGGAAGCCTGTAGCCGCGATCGTTCCAATGGATGAGTATCGCAAATTGCATCCAGATGCGGACGAAAACGCCTTCGCGTATGAACTTCCAATGCACGTTCTTGAAGCGTATCACAATTTATTGGACAAGAAATTTTCTGCTGGACTGACGAAAGAAGAAGAAATTACGTTGTCGAAATTAGATCAGCAGTTAAATGATGTAGAAACGGCACAGCCACTTATACAATCCATGCAGAAACGCGCCGCCGCGCGAGACAAAAACTGGATGCAGAGATTTGAAGAAGTCATGGCTAAGTTACGCGAGTTGACGAATCTGACGTCTCAACTGTAGCACACTTTTTGGAGGAAAACAGTGCCACTCACACCGTGGAGAGAGATTGTCACCCCACATCCTGACATTGCAACAGGGCGTTATCACCAAGCGGAATTCGCCGCCAACCTCGGTGAAGTGATCGCAGGCGATGCCGATACGGAATACCAAGACCCGATAGAATTTTTCGCTCGAACCTACCTCACAGCAGGTATGCAACGACTGCTCGCTACCGCTGTTAAGCAGATAACAGGTAAAGACGGGGAACCGATTGTCCAGCTAAAAACCGCATTCGGTGGCGGAAAAACGCACAGCATGTTAGCGTTGTATCACCTACTTCGCGGGGAAGCAGATGTCACACAGATGGAAGGCGCGGAACAGATTCTCGATACCGCAGACGTTAACGAACTTCCAACGGCTCGCTTCGCTGTAATCGTAGGAACGGCTCTCAATCCATCCCGCACACGAAAAGTCAATGGCATTACAACCCGAACACTTTGGGGAAACATTGCGGCGCAGCTCGGTGGACAAGACGGGTATGCAATCATAAAAACCGCTGACAAAAAGAGCGTTGCCCCCGGTGCAGACGACCTCACCACACTCCTCAACGAATTCGGTCCCGCAATTATCCTTATAGATGAATTAGTCGCGTATACCCGTAACATATACGGGGTCGATGGCTTGCCAGCCGGTTCCTTTGACGCGAACCTAACCTTTATACAGTCCTTGACAGAGGCAGTCAAAAATGCAGAACGGAGTCAACTCGTCGCTTCTATTCCCGAATCCGACATCGAAATCGGCGGCGAGGCAGGACAAGAAGCATTAGCACGCATTCAACACACTATCGGTAGGCTTGAAGGGATTTGGAGACCTGTTGATGCAGATGAGGGATTTGAAATTGTGCGGCGACGGTTATTCTCGCCCGTCAGAGATCAAACCGCTCACGATGCAGTCTGCAGAGCGTTCACCCAGTTATACGACGAAAATCCTTCAAACTTTCCAGTTGAATGCCGTGATGCACCGTATCTCGACCGGCTTCGTCGGGCATATCCGATTCATCCTGAATTATTTGACAGACTCTATGAAGACTGGTCACCACTCGACAACTTCCAAAAAACCCGGGGTGTGCTGCGTTTAATGGCAGCTGTTATCCATCACCTATGGATAAACGAAGATCGCGCGCCACTCATTCTTCCGGGCTCTATTCCACTTGATTCACCGCGTGTGCGAGAGGAACTCCTGCGCTACCTGCCGGAAAGTTGGAACGCCGTTGTCGATAAAGACGTAGATGGTAATCGTTCCGAGCCACGCGCAATTGACGAAGCCAACACACGCTTCGGTGAAATCTCCGCGGCGCGACGTGTGGCACGCACAATCTTCATGGGGAGCGCACCACACGGGAGTGAACAAGCCGTGCGCGGTCTTGAAGAAATGCGAATTCGCCTTGGGACCGTCCAACCCGATGAGCACGTTTCTGTCTTCAACGATGCAACCAAACGTTTGACAGATCGGCTGACACACCTCTACACCCGCGCCCAACGCTACTGGTACGACACGCACCCGAACCTCCGCAGAACAATGGAAGACCGTGCTGCTAAGTTAGAACCAGAGGTCGTAGAGACAGAGATTGTCCGCCGATTGCGTCAACAGACACAAAGGCGTGGAGATTTCAGAGCCGTCCATCCCTGTCCCGCGTCAGCAGATGTGCCGGACGAACCGACGGCGCGATTGGTAATTCTTCCACCCACAACCGGACACCAAGCAAGGGCGCAAAATTCAGAGGCACTCACAACCGCATCCGAGATTTTAGACAAACGTGGCGACATCTCAAGAACGTATCGCAATATGCTCATCCTCGTCGCACCTGACACTGGCGAATGGGATTCCCTTCAACGCGAAACCCGCCGTTATCTTGCATGGGATTCAATTGTCCAAGAGGTTGAAGCATTGAACCTTGATGCTAACCAGCGGCGCGAAGCCTCTCAGAGTAAAGCACAGAGCAATGACACCGTCGCGGTACGCCTCAACGATGCTTATTCTTGGCTTCTCATCCCGACACAAGAAGGAACAGACCCAATCGTGTGGGAGGCAACACGCATTCCGGGGTCGGATGATACCCCAGTTGCGAAGGCAGTCGCGAAAGTCCGAAACGACCAGCAGCTTATTGCCAAATGGTCGCCGGTTCTGTTAAAGATGGAACTCGACAATTGGCTCTGGAAAGACGAAAACCATATCAGCCTCAAGCGCGTGTGGGAGTGCCTTGCGACTTATCTATATCTGTCCCGCCTGCGTGATTCCGATGTCCTCCTTGATACGGTTCGGGAAGGAATTAAAACACAAGCATTCGGATACGCAAATAGTGTTGGCGACACCGGACAATATAGCGGGTTACAATTCGGCAGCATTGACGGTTCAATCTATCTTGAGGAGCCAAGCGTGTTGGTAAAACCCGATGTCGCAGCGAAGCAGCTTGAAGCGGATGCAGCGGCGAAGCCAGACAGTCCCCCCCAACAGCCAACCCATCCGACTCCGCAAATCGGACACCCAGGACAGTCTTATAGCACATCGGGAGGACAAACAGCAGGGACAGGGACTGAAACTATCCCTCCACAAGTAACAGCACCGAAACGCTTCTACGGTACTGTCAACTTGGATCCAATACGTACCGGACGAGACGCGCAGCAAGTTATTGAGGAAGTTGTCCAGCACCTCACTGGTTTACCGAGCGCAAATGTTAAAATAACGATGGATATTGAAGCCAATGTTTCAGATGGGGTACCTGAAGACGTTGTTCGCACGGTAACAGAAAATTGCCGAACCCTGCACTTCACCACACAGGAATTTGAGGAGGAGTAGAAAAACAGGGACGCTTTCAACTCCAACCGAAATTACTCGGTTAGTGATGCATGTTGCTGCGCGATAATTTACGAAGGTAAAGAGGTGTTATTATCCAGATATTGTTTGATGTTTTCGTCACTTTTTTTAATGTCAATGAAACACGCATCACACACATCTTGGAAACGGGTCAGCACTTTGCGACTCGTCGCCTTCTCATCCTTGACAATTCCTACCGAACTGAAGGATAGACCCCACTCTTTGAATCGGTGCAACGAGATTGTAGCATCACGCGTTTTATTATCATTGGCAAGAGCATACACAAAAAGAGGCTCCGGCATCCCATTAATTAGGCAATCTACTTTATAATTTTCTTGCGGATCACGAACTCGATCGTGCCATCCAAACACCATACGCGTCCTATTCACCTTTTCATATAGGAGTTCATGGAAAGCTTCCATAAATGTGGATTGGACTCGTTCCCTTGACAAATATGACACGTCCGTTATCTTGAGAAGTGCTTGAACGAAATCGTATAGGGCTTCACCGTAATGCTCATCCGATACATCAAGTATTAATTCTCCACTGCGATCTTCAACTTCAAACATAGAAAGTGCTTTAGAGATAAGTTTCCAGCGTGTACCACTATAAAGAAGTTTCTCATCAATATCATAGGCGAGATGCTTGTAGGTATGCGATTCGTCGGAGAGCAACCACCGTTCACTTTCTTTTTTCAGGACGATAACTAATTCATCACCATCCTCAAATTGGAAGGGTGTTAATACCCGGAAACGGTCTTTACCATCTGCTGAAAGACTTATCTGTGCTGAAACCTCATTCATAAAGTCTTGTTGTATGTTATTGGCAGACATTGCTTACACCCCCTGAAAAAGCACCTATTGCGAATGGGCTAATTTGTGGCTGTGTCGCCCGAACTGGTTAATAAG
>VYCT01000240.1:0-4105 GCA_009843785.1 Candidatus Poribacteria bacterium
CCCGTGACAGAAAAACAGAGCACTCATAACTCGTATTCAGAGCAATACCTTTTGACGCGAACCTTTCAAACCGATCAGTCGCTTGTAAGATTGATAACGTACGACGGCATCCGCGATGAGCGGGTCCGACAAGTTATCCAGTACAATCTTTTGCTCGCTGGCGCGTCGCCACTGCCGAAATTGGAAGTCCTGCTGGCGTTCTCGCTGGAAAACGCCAGACACTTTTCACCGTATCTGCAAATCCATGAAGGTGTCAAAGATTTAGGGTTGAAAGCCGTGAAGAAAATAGCAGAACGTCGGTTCGTGGATATGCGGGTCGCTGTCGGCGATGCAGTCGCCATTACGCTTCGTAACGGCATCGCAGTACGCGGTATCTGTCAAGCATTCTCCAAATATAACATGGTCCTTGAGATACGTGGTGAACTCCTGCTTGTCTATAAGCACGGGATCTACACTTTTGAGAAAAACCCGTATTAGAACGCTCCTTTAGAATGTGGACACTTCCTATTTCTGTCCTATCTTTCTAATTGCCTATTTTGATTGATTTTGCTACAATGCATATCATTAAAAACCTTAGACCCACATACTTAGGCCCGACTCCTTCCATTGGAAATATAGGATTTTGGGCTGGATATCTTGCAATGTTTTTGATTAAGGAGAAAAATAGAGATGAAAATTGAAAATCAAAGTAGATTTTTGTTCGTTTGGTTGATTGTTATCACTTTTGGGTTGGTATGGACAAACACCAGCCGTTCTGCTCCGCTTGATTTGAAAACTGTTGAGTTTGCCTACCTTTTTGACGAAGGAAAAGGCAATGTCGCTAAAGATGCTTCTGCGAATGACCGAGATGGTGCAATATCTGGCGCAAAATACGTCAAAGGTGTTTTTGGCACCTGCTTAGAATATGACGGAGTAGACGATAATCTGGTTGCTACAGGTTATTTTGGAGTTGGTGGTACAGACCCAAGAACAACGGTTTTTTGGTTTAAGTCTAAAGATACAAGAGAGCATTCATGGGTAAAATGGGGTCCCAATTCTCCGGGAGAAAAATACTATATTCGAGCACACGTAAGAGGGGCAGAGTGCAATTTGCGGGTTGAGGTTAACGGTGGGAATAATTTTGGGACAGACAACGTATGTGATGGCGAGTGGCATCATATGGCTGTAGTTTTTCCTGAAGGTTCAGACGCGGTTAAAGATCACGATCTCTATGTGGACGGTAAACTTCAAGTCAAAGAAGGGACCGAGCATGCCATGGACACAAATGATGAGGCACAAGAAGTTACCATGGGCGACTTTCTGGCACACCACACTTTTATGTCCGGTTTTTTTGATGAGGTTGCTGTCTTCAATGTAGATTTAAGTTTAGATCAGATTGATGTGATCCGCGAGAACGGATTGCAAGCGGCACTCGGTGTAGACCCACAAGGGAAGTTAGCCACAAGTTGGGCGATGATTAAGACGTATTAGTTTGTTTTATGTAGGAGCAACCTCTCGGTCGCGATGCTAATAATCCCAAAAATCAAGCCCCAATAACTTTCGTCCCAAAGGTGTGAGTTCTGGTGACTCATAGTTTTTCGCTTCCCAACCCCTTGGGTCACCAGGGTAAGGACCTCGCCCTAATGCTCTGCGCTCCCGCCACAGTGTAAGTCGCTCTTGCCGTCGTTCTTCATTCATAGGATTAGGGGCACGATAATAGTTCATGTATTGTGCCAACCGAGGCTTACCGGACGTGTTGCGACCATTACCGTGTGGAAGTGCTACATGCCAAATAAGCAATGAACCCGCTTTCGCTGGGACCTGTATGAATTTTTCTCTATATATTTCCGGCGTAAGTTCTGGCACCCACGGGTTTTCTTCATCAATCAGTGACTGATGCGCGCCGGGCCAACAGACGAAAGACCCCTGATTGTCGGCTGTGTCTCTGAGAAACAAAACACCTTGTGTGCTAAACCTAACCGGTAGTTTTGAAGTGTCCGCATCCCAATGATACATACCCTTATGGTCCCAGTCAGGATAGTCGGGATGTTTAGGCGGTTTCATGTTGACTCTATCAATATGAACCCAAATCTGCTCTGTACCGTATACCTCACTATAAATCTGATGTATGGGTGGATGTTGATAGACGTTCCACATCGCTTGATGAAAATACATTTCTACCATGCCTGCACCGGGTTTATGGGGAGCGCGGTACCAGTCATTCGGATCCGAAGGATCCATTTCCAAAAACGCAAAAATTGCGTCAACGACTGGTTCACACAGTTCAGTAGGAACAGCATTTTCGATGACCATGTAGCCGTATTCATCAAAATGGTCGTGATGTGCTTGGGTTAATATTGGCATTTGTTTTTCCTTTGATGTCAGACCTTCTTGTAGTTTTTGTCGAGGAATATGAGAAGTGCTTCGATCGTCAACGGTTCACCGTTTTTATCGTGAATAGAGATATCTTTGTCATCTATTGCTTTGCGTAGCTGCTTCTGAAGTTTATCACGCCCGCTGCTGATACCTCCACCGATACCTACAGCAATACCTACAGCAATACCTGCACCCATACCTGCGCCAAAACCTTCCATAAAGCGGTCCCTCCTTTTTCTGTTTGCTGAATAGACAAACAAACGTGGATAATCATAAAATCGATCATCCCAATTCTTTCTGCTATTTTCCTGCCGGAGCAGCCCTTTTTGCTGACTGCTGAAAATCGAATGTTTCTCGCGGCTTGACTTTGCTCTAAATGCTTACAGTGCTTTGATAACCACAATCGTCATATCGTCGTTCTGTTGCACGTCACCGGAAAAATCATGGACATCGTTAATAATCGCCTCAATCACCGCTTCTGCGCTCACTGTTTCGTCCATTCCTTTGATAAGATCAACTAAACGGTCAGTCTCCATATAGAATCGGTCAGGGTTATGCCTTTGAGATGCTTCAGCAATGCCATCGCTGAAAAGGATAATCGCATCCCCAGGTTTTAGGTCAATAGGGGGTGTTTCTTGATATTCAGAAAATCGAAAAGCACCCAACGGTGTTCCATCTATCGGAAGTTCTTCAACATCGTCTTCACGATGTTTGATAATAGGATAAGGGATTCCGGCGTTGGCATATCTAAACGTCTTATCCGTTGGGTCAATGGTCAGTATCGCCATCGCACAATTGGTATAGCGTTGAAATCGAGGATAGAGATTCTGGTTCAGTGCCTGCAACATTTGAGATGGAGACACCTCAATCTTCGCTTCAGAATAAAGCACGCCAGAAGATAGAACGGCATTCATTGCCCCTTTCATACCTTTTCCGGTGACATCTGCCAACACAACAGCAAGCGTGCCGTTGCTGAGCGGAACATAGTCGAAAAAATCCCCACTGACAGTGCGGGCAGAACTACAGACACCCGCAATCTCAAACCCCGGGACTTCCGGCGCCGTTTGCGGAATTAACCCCATCTGCATCTCTCGTGCATCGGCGAGTTCGGAAACCGCTTCCCGCTGATAGGCTAAAACCTGCTGACGCTGGTGGTAGTAGCGATGCGCCAAAATGCCACACAGCAACAGCAAAATCACAATCGCGCCACCTGAAGGATAGAGAATCCACCCATTTTGGTACCAGGGCAACACAACGGTCAACGTTAGACTTGCAGGGGCAGAATAGTTTAGGTCCCGGTCAACGGCAATGACTTCAAAAGTATAAATTCCCGGTTTGTCAAAGCTGATACTGAACCTATCCGAGCGAGTCGGTTCGCGCCAATCGGAGTCAATCTCTTTAATACGAACCTGATACTGTCGTTTCCCTTTCGCGGTTTTGAAGTCAATGCTGCTGTACTTGATAGTTACAAGCGCATCAGTGGTAATATCTGTAATTGTTTCAGGAGAACCCATTTGGGTAGATGTTTTGTGGCTCTGAACCGAAACGATACGCACACGTGGTGAAACTCGATTCGGATTGTATTGGGTGACCCCTTCAAGCGTTGCAAACCAGAGGCTCCCATCCGAATCTTGACTAATTCCCAAAACTTGATTATTTATAAGTCCATCGCGTGTATCTAAAGATGCCCATGAGGTCCCATCGTAGCGAGAAACGCCGCCGCCCTGCGTCCCAAACCAGAGGGAACCCT
>VYCT01000240.1:4115-4618 GCA_009843785.1 Candidatus Poribacteria bacterium
CCGCCCTGCGTCCCAAACCAGAGGGAACCCTTCCGATCTTGAAAAATCGAACCTACGACGTTACTTACGAGTCCATCATCGGTTGTAAAGTTGATAAACTGATTCCCATCATATCGACTAATTCCGTTGTCTGTTCCGAACCAGATGAAGCCGCCTTGGTCTTGAAAAATGGTAGAAACAGCGTTGCTCGCGAGTCCATCAGCAGTTGTGAAGTTAATAAATCCGCTGTTATCGTATTGGCTGAGTCCCTCGCTTGGGCTTGAAATCCAAAGGAGCCCTTCTCTGTCTTGAAAAATCGACCATACGGAGTTCGCTACGAGTCCATCAGCAGTTGTGAAGTTGACGATCTTTTCGCCATCGTAGCGAGAGATCCCATTATCCCAAGTCCCGAACCAAAGGAAGCCGTCTCGGTCTTGATGGATCGTCTCAAGAAGGTTGCTAACAAGCCCGTCCCTGGTTGTGAGGTTAACAAACCGATCACCATCGTAGCGAGAAACGCCACC
>VYCT01000240.1:4628-13333 GCA_009843785.1 Candidatus Poribacteria bacterium
TCACCATCGTAGCGAGAAACGCCACCATACCGGATTCCAAACCATAGGAATCCGTCTCGATCTTGAAAAATCGACCATACGGAATTCGCTATGAGTCCATCATCGGTTGTAAAGTTGACGAACTCTTCACCATCGTAGCGAGAAACACCATTCTCCAGAGTGCCGAACCATAGGAAACCCTCTCGATCTTGAAAAATCGACCACACGGAGTTTGCTGTGAGCCCGTCATCGGTTGTAAAGTTGACGAACTCTTCACCATCATAGCGAGAGACCCCGCCGTTGTAGGTGCCGAACCAGAGGAAGCCGTCTCGGTCTTGATAGATCGGTCGGACGTGGTTATTTCCCAATCCATCTAAATAAGTATAGTGCTTCCACGTCCCATGTTTGAAAGGCGGAAAACGGAAGTCAACATTCTCAAGCGTATTTTGTGGGACAACAGAAACAATTTTGTTTGGATCCTCACGCTGCGTCTTCAAGGTGTGGCAACGTAATTGATACTGTCCAGTTCTAAGATTGATGAATTTATATTGACCTCTATTATCCGAGAGGGTCGTTGCCTGTCTTTGACTGGAACCGTTTTTCCCGAGTAGTACTGCTTCGACAACAACACCGACATGTGGTGTATTGTCAAACTTCAAGAGGGTCCCGGAGATGCTAACAGCCTTCTGGAGCGTTAAGTCCATATTCACACGAGCACTCGCAGAAAGCGGGACTCCGGTCCAACTACCTTTATCTCCTTGGCTCGCTTCGATGTCGTAGTATCCATTTGCTGGGTAGACTGAAAACTGGTAACTACCTTTGGTGTCGGTTTCTGTTTTTGCGATTAGGGTGCTACCTTGCCAGAGGTGTACGGTGGTGTTAGATAAGGTGTTTCCCGTCTCATCGGTTACAATTCCGGTTATCACCGCACGTGTGGATGGAAGCACACGCGCTGCAAACTCCCACTTCTGGAGCTCGTTTGAAACTTTCACCAGACACCGATTTTTACCCGGACCCAATGAAACGGTAACGCTATCTTCATCTACGAGGATCGGTCTTTTCGCTGGCTGTGTGTGTACCCTTCGACCGTTGAGAAAAATCACAACACTATCATCACTGCCGACGCGGATTTCTCCATTACCGCCTCGATCGCTTTCCAATAGACAGAACGCATAGCAGACTGCCTTCTCGTGTTTTCCGATTGCACGCTGCAGGTCAACGATGTTTCCTTCGCTACGGTATACCGCCCAAGTCAACGCTTTGCCTTCAGCCGTAGTCACTGTATCGCCGGGTTCCGGATTCGCAAGGGCCTCGCCGTTAACTGAGGCGAGGAAGTCGGTCTCTAAATCTTCTGGAAGGAAGGGACCTAACACCAGCCATTCTTTGATGAAGGCGCCATCAACGGGATGAGTGGGAACATTGTCTTGGGCGTATGCAACGGTAACATAGAGAGTTAAGAAAACAAGAATCCAACACCGTGTAGAAAAGAGGTTACGCATCTGTTCTCCAAATAAATCGCTCATGCCAGCATATTTGCCGAGTAACAAAGCCTTCAATTATTAATGACACGACTTGTCAGTGAAAAGGGTGCATATTTTTAGAGTGCAAAGGGCTTTAAAATTTATTTAGGAAATACGCCCTAATAAATGATAATAGCACATTTAGCAAAGAAAGTCAAATCAGGGAATGACTGTATGTGGTAGGCAAATCTATCAATTTTCAGTGGTATGATAGCGTTTGAAAATCATCCAAGCTCCGTGCGCAGGAAGGAAAGGAAGGTGCCAACGAACAACACGAGCAAAAACAGAATCAACAGCAGTAGGTCAACGATTGCGGCATTGAAATCCACGCTAAAGCGGTGTCGATCTTCAAATTTTGGGACAGCATCAAAGTTCACCGGTTTTTGAGATGTCCCTTCTGGGATTCCAACTGCATGTGGACTCGCAGGATCCGCACGATCCGTATCAATGAGGAATTGCCGAAACTGTTTTGCGTATTGGCGTGTTTGAGAGATGAAGTCTAAATGGCGCGGTAAGCCGGTGCCTGCCAGCCCTTCAAAAGCGTATTGGACAATAGCTGCTGGCGAAATACGGGTAAGCGACCGCGCGGTTTGAATCTGACGGAGTTCGGCAGAGAGGTAGCCTGTATGCAAACGATCCCGTAATTCTGCGTCTTTATTGACATATTCCGCACCTAACGCTGTTGCGATTGTCGTCGGAGTTTCTCGTTTGGGAGGTTCTTTGATCCGAGCAAAGTAGCGTCCCTGTAAATCTTCGCGTGAATCCCGAGCCTGCGCCATAAATTCTCTGGCGGAAGGACGGGCGTGCAAACGGTTACCAAGGGAACCGAGGGCGTTTGGTAATAGCACCACCCAGACCGTCCAAATCAATAATAGAATCGCCAAACTCGTTGAAGACTCTCTGACGCGACTGGACACAAGGATTCCCAAGAAAATAAAAATCGAGGTATAAATCAACGCGACACAGATGATCAAACCCAACCGGACCCAATGGCTGCTGTTGAATGGAACGGCTCCCGAAAGGTATATGATGGAGATACTGACAATCGCTCCAAGCAAAAAAGGGATTGCAATCGTAAAGAAAGCACCGAGAAACTTACCACAAATCACGGCGTTTCGTGAGATACTGTTTGACAGCATCAACCGCAGTGTGCCTCGCTCTTGCTCACCGGAGATTGAATCAAACGTAAACAGAATACCCATGAAACTTAATAGAACAGCCGTCACAAATCCCCAATCAATTTTGATATAGTTCGGCATGATGCTTCTTTCACTTGGAACCTGCTCTGCAATGAACAGTATATCAACATTGGGCGGATAGGCTAACGCCCATATTTCCGTGAATTCGTAGGAAGTATCTCCGTTCCACCAGCGACGTGTCCGTCCTTCAGTGCTGCCGCGAACTTCGTCGAGCAAGTGTTTTTCTCCACCATCTGCACAGAAAGATAAAGGACTCGGTTTTTTGTAAAGGTGTCCAGGACCCTTTAGAGCCAGATCATACAGCGTCTCACACCGAGACTGCAATCGGTTTTGTGATCCAATAGTCCGCCCACGATATATGCCCATTCGCTGCTTGTATTCTCCGAGATACACCACAGCATTGACAATCATCAGTATTAGGATTAATAGTGTTGTGAGTGCGAAACGGAGACTACTTAGATGATCATAAAGCTCCCGTATGACGATGTGAAAAATCATCTTGTGTCCTCAGTAGAAGGCGGTGTTTGACGTGTTGGATTTCACTTGCACCTTTTCGAGGTTTGGTCCCTCTTTTTATTTCCGTTCAACTCAACCTATAACTATAAAACCTAAATTTCCTGCCTGACGAAAATGGCGAAGGTCGCAAGGAACAACGCAACATTGAGTAGTATTAACAACTGGAGGTCTGGGAGTGCCCGTGTAGCGTTTATCCAGAGACTGGCACGTTGATAGGTAAACCCTGGCAGATTGTCTAAGTTGATGGCACCTTTATCGCTCGCAAACCACTGTCGGCTTGAAAAAGCATCTTCATCATAAAAGTAATTAATCAGCGTACGTCGGTAGTGGCGTGCCGCCTCAAAGAAGTCTACAACACCATCAAGGTCTGTTCCCAACCATGCCTGTGTTGCGAGATTATACATCGCCGCGGGGGAGAATCGAAGTAGGTTCTGCGCGATTCTGGCTCTCCGAAACCGGATTTGATCTAAAGCAGGCAGGCGTATTAATCCCATTTTCTCTGCTGCATCAATGCGTAAGGGTGCTAAGAATTGATGGTAGCGGATAACATACGGAACGCGTTTTTCAGATTCCGGGCTGATGAATTGCCAATCATACGCTCTGAAGTCTATACGCATCAGTGTTCTTTGGTTACTGAGACCCACATTTAATCCACCCCGAGAACCCTCTACGTCAAAGTGCTCGCTTTCGCCTGCAATCCCATCATTCTGAAGATATTCCATTACCTCTTCACTGGCTGCCTCTCGTATTTGCCACATCGCATCGTAACTCGAAGCTAACCGACTCCGTTGCGGTTGTATGAGTTGATCAACCACCGATACACTCAGAGAAGGATAAACCAATACCAGTACCACCCAGACAAATAGGGAGAGCATGAGTGCTGTTGCGGTGCGGTGGACCGAAGCAGAAATAAAAAATCCTATCAGGTAGATAGCAGAAAGATAGATGATCGAGGTTAGCAGGATACCCGCAATTCGTAGAAAATCCGCCTCACTAAAGACGATTGAACCCGTTGATACGATCCAAATCAAAGCGATGATAAAACTGATGATGAGCGGCAGGATTAGACATGTCATTGCCCCAACGTACTTCGCGCCCAAGATGCTTCCGCGTCTTACCGGATGGCTCATTGTCAGGCGCATTGTACCGCTTTCACGTTCGCCTGCAATCGCATCGTAGGCGAACAGCAGTGCCAGTAGTGAAAGCACGAACTGAAAAACAAAGACGAGGTCAATTCGGTAGAAGTGATCGATGAACAGATTGCCAGAACTGTGCGAATGTGCATCCCACAAGACAGGGACATGTGTATAATAAATCCGCAGCGCATTACCGAGTCGGCTGTCCATACCCGCGTTAAAAATACTCAGCGGATTCGGCGGTCGATCGATCTTTGGCATTAAAAAGGAATAGGTTCGGGTGGCTAAAAGTTCATCACGGTGCGCATCTCTGGCGGCATTGTAGCTCGCTAACCGTTGTTCATAATCGTTAATTCTGATGAACATGGTTGTGGCAACCAGCAGCAGGCAGGTAATCACCGTAATCGCAAAACGAAATGTGATCAGATGGGCGAGAATCTCACGCCTCAGTAGCACCCAAAACATTAAAAAATTCCTTTGTGTTGATTTAGGTAAGTGTCGTTGATTCGAGATAATTATAAACTAATGTGCATTTTTGTCCAAGATTTAAAGATTGTGCTTATAGTGAAATGAAAAAAATAAGTAGATCCCTCTTGGTAGACGTGGTTTGATGGAGTTCAAGAAAATATTTCGGTAATGTCATCGAAAAAAGATTGTAGGGGCAGGTTTTGTGCCTGCCTCTACATTACTTTGATGAATTGAAGCACTGGTTGCTATTATTGTGGTCGCAGTGATTTATAACGCACTTTTAATTAATCCTGAGGGTGGTAGTCTTCGGGATTCAGATAGACGGTTACCATACCGACGAAGTTCAGATAATAAAAAACCGCATCGTTTTTAGGTTCGATGAGATCACCTCCTGTGCGCTTCACTAACGCTCCGTCTATTAACATTTCCACGGTTTCCGCCATTTCACTTTCGGAAATACCACAGCCGTTTGCTAAATCCGCAACCGATTTCTTGCCCGCCACTAACTGTCTTAAAACAGCGACTATAGTGGGGTTCGTGAAATACTTCGCAAGATTCACAATTTCAGCATCTGGCGCGTTAGATAGGAAGCTATCAACGTTGGTCGTCCAGACTGAGCCTCGGCTTGATCTCTGGCCAGAGGCGGCGTGATAGGCACCTGCGTAGCACCACGTGATCGGGTCTTTCGCATGATGAGGGAGTTGGAGTAATGCCTCAAGTGCCTGTTTTTTGTCTGAGTCAGTAGAAGCATCGGCATCAGCCGCAATGCGGAAAAGGGTCTCACTTGCGGTGGCGGGACGTTCTCCAGTAGAAGCATCCGAGTTAGCCATAATGTCCTTAACTTGTGCTTGTAGATCGGTGATCTGACGCTGCATTTCTTCTAACCTTGCATCCACGTTGGATCCGTTTCTCACTTCATTTGTCATAATGGTTTCTCCTTTCGACAGGGGTGGGGAACGATGTTTCGCTTCGGTTGTAATGTCTAATGCCTCTTGAATCATGGATTCGTACTTCTTTAATTGCTGCCGCGCTCGATGGAGGCGGCTCTTGATCGTATTTTCAGATATGCCTAAGAATTCGCCTATTTCTGAAGAGGTCATCTCTTCAAAATAGTGAAGTGTGATAACCTCTCGGTCACTCTCTTTCAACTTGGTAAGGAGGCTTTTGACCAAGTCGCGTTGCACTTCGGCAGTTGTTTGCGCATGTTCCCTCGCAATATACCGAGAATATGCCTCCGTCTCTATTTCTGAGATATAGATCTCTTGCAATGCCTCAGTTTGTAACCGGTTTTTTCTATACCACGCGATACACAGATGGTTCACAATCGCATGTAGCCACCCCGAAAACTTTGCTGGATCGTTTAGCGTTGCGAGTTTCTGATAGACTTGCAAGAAAGTTTCCTGTGTAATGTCTTCGGCAGTCTGAAAATCTCCTACTTTCCGAAATGCGTGCGCGTGAACCTGCCGTTGATACTTTTCGATCAAGATCGCGAAAGCATTTTCATCACCCGCAAGGATGCGCTGGATCAACTGAACATCGTCACTTCTCATCGGACATCTCCAGAAAGGCCATTTTCACCAAACACATTACACGTTTCTCGAATAGATGTACAACATGCTATCCGTTCACTTCACTATATAATGACGCGATCTGAGAAAAAAGGGTGCATAATTTTGAAAAAAGTAGGTTTGAAAGGAAATATTTGCCGGAAGGTTTGTCTGAAATATAGCGTTGCGGTGGCGAAGGTTAGAAAATCAGTAATCGTTCTCGACTTACCTGACAATCCGTCCGTCAATGTATTGTTCCGAGATGTTGTGCCCGCATAGATTTAGCACCGTCGGAAAGACATCAACAGAACGGATGCTCTGTTCAGCAATTGGATAATTCATGGCAAGCGGGATGTGCATGTGTTCCGCAATTAAAGCACCGTGAGTCGCATGATGTTTCGGGATTTCATAACGGGCGCGTAGGTCATAACCGCTCTCGGCACTTAGGACGAGGTCACCCGTACGTTCGGCATTGAAAATCTGCCACAATTGGACGATGCCATCTGGATATGAACTGTCGTAGGTCTTACGCAGGGCTTCGCGTGAAGACAGATTTTTGTAGTGGACCCCGTACCCAAGCGGATCTGTTCCAGCGAATTGGTATGAGAAGCGCAGCGCGTCTGCACATTTAGAAGCCGTATGTTCACGCTGTAGGTTGCCGTGAACCGTCTCCAGTGAGTGGCAAGAGATTTTTCCCTGTCCAGTTCGGCTTTGGACAATGATGGCTCCAGTTTCGCTCTGCCCTGCGACGAGTCCCAATCCTTCCAATTCAATTAGGGAACCAATGACTCCCATTTGATAGAGTTTCTCGAAAGGTGTCCGTTCCCCCCATCCGTTTTCAGCCGAGCTGTTTTTAAAATAAAGATGCGTCATCCCGTTTCCTGAGACCATACTGGCGGATACAGCCCCTTGCCGCCAAATCTTTGGATAGTGCAAACACCGCCAACCCCCATCGTCTAAGTGGCGTGGGATATCAATGTGCGTGTGTGTATCGGTCATCCCATGATCGCTGGTAATCAGAATGAGTGTCTCTTCAAGGGTATTCGCTTTCTGCAAAATATGGACAAGTTTGCCGATAGCGGCATCTATTTCTCGGTAAGTCCGCAGAACCTCTGATGCCTGCATGCTAAAGTGGTGTGAGAAGGCATCAACAGCCGGGAAGAGACACATGATAAACTGATCGCCTGCTTCAGCAGCTCGGTGTAGATAGCGTTCTGCAATCTGATTAACGAATCGCCATCGATACGAAAAATGACCGTAAGTATAGAGCAACGGTTTAATCCAGCGCGTCAGATTTTTGGTAGGTGGACACCCACGGGTAATAGGGTTATATATATTGCTTGCCGGTGAGAAGAAATCAAATAGCGTGGGAAACCCCTCAGGTAAATCAGTCGCAAAATGTAGCCCCTCAAATCCCATGTAACTACAGATGCCGGGGCGTTTAAAACGGTTTGGAAGTTGAAAATTCGATTTGGACAACCACCGCAGCCCCGGGACGTTTGCTGTACCCGGATACAACCCCATGAAAAAAGGGATGAAGGCAGGGCCAGTTGTTGAGGTGAAGGTGGAGATCGCTTTGTTCAGACTACCACGATCTACCACATGTTTCTTGATGTTCGGTAGGTCCCCGTTTTCAATCAACGCTTTAAAGGTTTCGTAGGGTGCCCCATCAATTAAAATGAAAACAAAACGTTTGAAGTGCGGCTCGGTTGATTCCATCACGCCTCCCTAATATACGCAGCTATTTATCAATAGTCCGTGTTTATGCCCACACTGAAACAGCAACCGTCAAATGGGTGTAACAGTCCATTCTATGGATTCTCTCGTTCGCTATAAATTTCCCATAACCGTTGTGGATTTCCAATAGAGAGTCCCACATTGCCACACTCACCACAGACAGTTGCTCTTAGTGCCTCTCTGTGCGCCTGTTTGAAAATCAAGGCATCAGGGTTACCCTGTACCTCAACTTCCAAATCTTGTCCTACACCTGCCTCGTAGCGATCGCGAATCCGTAAATTGGGCATAATCTTCTCGGAACCGCACCTACCACATTTCATCGCAGCCATCTGGATGGATCTCCTTATTTCGATAATCTGTTCTCGTTGGTTTACCTTACACAAACTATTATACCGCAAATTTCAACCGATGTCAATCTTCTGATCACGAAATCGCAGGAGCATTCAATTTTAAGAAATTATTGGATTGGACATCTTTTTTTTAGGATCTGGTGCGAAATCTAGCGAAATCCAGCGAAAATTTCTGCGGTTTTTTAAAAAACATAACATAAATTAAGTGTTATACCTGCGAAAAGGACAACACCAAAAACGGACAATTGAATGA
>VYCT01000152.1 GCA_009843785.1 Candidatus Poribacteria bacterium
ACCCTTTTGCTGCTAACGTTGGCCCCCGGGGTGAAATAATTACAATTCAATATTTCCTGTCCCCCCCCCCTGATAGACGTTATTGATGATAGCGGCGATATTTTCAGCATCGGCGTATCTGAGTTTATACACACGGGTGCCCCATTCTTGGTCCGGCATGTTAACGTCAAGTTTAGCAATGAGGCTATCAATGGTTTCAAAGTTCTGTGAGCTCGTTGAAATCATAATAGCATTGAGACGTACATCAGCGACAAGGTGAACCTCGCCTTGTACGCCGAATCCACCATTTTCAGTGGGTTCGTCGCGTCTACGATCCCACCAGGGACGGTCTCTGTCGCGCCCAGCACTCCCGCCTTCAAAGAGATCCTGTAGACTCGGGACAAGGGTTTCAGCATCCGCGAACTTAAGGAAATAGAGTTTAATCTCTTCTTGCGTCTCTGCTTGGTCAAGTTCCTGGAGAACTTTTTCAATGATAGAGAAGTTTCGCGGATCCGAGGAGACAACAATAATGTTGAGTCGCGCATTGTGAGAGACATTAATAACTCCGACGAGACCTTCTTGGTCCATACCTTGTTCGCGTTGCCAGTTTCTTAATCTCGCGCGATCCCAAGCATCCATTCTGCGGCGGTTGTCTTGGCTCTCCCCGGTGAGTACTTCTCGGAGCGTTGTTGCGACATCCTCGGCGGCTGCGTATTGGAGTCGGAACGTACGGATTTGGGTTTGGGAGGTGGGTGAGACATCAAGTTCCTTGACGATCTCTTGGAGGAAAATCAAGTTTGCTTCAGAGGCTTTGAGGATGAGCGAATTGGAATTGGTTTCAGGGATAATCTTGATAGTGCCATCAAGGACTTCATAGCCGGTGCCTTCGGTTCTCATCTGTTCTGCTGCGGTTCTTGCCTCTTCTGCAGTAATACGGGCACCGCCTTCAGATTGCCTTTCGTCGCGGCCTTCTCCTTCCTGTAAAATGTTTGTGAGGGCTTGTGCCAAGCTATTCGCATCCGCATAAGCGAGTGGGACAATGAGAATTTTTAGGGGGAATCTTTCACCTTCGTCAGCGACTTGTAGAATTCTAACGATGCGTTGTATATTAGAGGAGACATCTGTTATAACAAGTGAGTTTGTTGCGGTATCGGCGAAAATATGTGCTTGACTATTAAGGAGGGGTTTGAGACGTTCCACCTGTTCTGAGGCAACGACGTTCGTCAATCGAATGATATAAGTTTGAATCTCATCGGTCATATCCACGAGATCCGGGTCCGGTGTAATGCTTTTGACGATGCCTTTTGTTCTCATAGCGCGCGTGAAAGTTGTGACTAAGAGCGTGCTATCGGTTTGGATGAGGGTGAGATCGTATTGTGTCAGGACAGTTTTAATTTGTTCGACAACTTCTTCAATTGTCACATTCCTGAGATTAATGAGAGAGAACTGTTTATCGCGAATGTCGTTTTCACTCGCGATAATCGTGAGGTCTGTTTCTCGTGAGAGCCATTCAAGAACGCCTTTGAGCTCCTGGCTTGTAAAGTTAAAGTCAAAACGGATTGCACGCCCTTGTTCATCGGTTTGTGCGACGCGCATCGGCTGCTGTTGCTGTGCCTGCAGATCAACAACCGCCGCGATCAATAATCCGAAACAGAGTAGCGAAATAATTAAGAATTTTTGTCCTTGCATAACATCCGATCCTTTTTTGTTTTATTCCATTTTCCTGCCAACCTTATGGAAGTCTTCTGATACAAGAATACTATAAGGGGCCCCATTAAGATTTAGACAGTTTTTTAAGACGCCAAACCGATTCCCCGGCCTTGACAAATTTAAAATATTCGGGCGATAAGAAGTATGTCAACATTCAAGTTTGTTGCATTAGACCCCTCGCGATTCCGTCCGCGCGCCGCTCCGGCACCCGATCCCTGCTTATCAGCAGAGATGCGCAAATCACGGACTATTAACCATTTAGCATCCGTTTCAATAAGATGGTTCAAGTTAACGAGTTTTTCGAGGTCTGTTTTAAATTTCATTTCAACAGTGTAAAGTTGTGTTTCGTAAGTTGGTGGTGACAAAGCGAGTTTCTCTAAAAGGTCGGCACTCTGTTTCTGAATCCGTTCAATATACTTGACGAGCACTGATTGAAGTTCACCTGTGTCTGTTGGTTCCTCAGCGTACGCGTCCGATGTTTGCATGAGAATATCCAATAGCACACTATCTTTTCGGAGCTGGACCGCAACAGTCGCAGGTTTTGCGCCAATGCCGAAGATACCGGGAGTAGCAGGGGTTGTAACTTTGAAAACTTGTGCGTCAAAGAAACCTTGCCTGAAATCTGTTGCGCCGCGAAGCTGCTGCGTCACCATACTTTTGATATATCCTGCGAGTTTAGCCCGGATCGCGAGGGGTATTGTCTCAGGCATCGAGACGAATTCCCATTGTGCTGCAGGGGCTATTGGGTTTGCTGGCTGTGCTTCATCTATCGCCTCTATTTTTTCCGTGGATAGTTCTGCTCCAGACGATGTTTCTTCTTTTTCATCTGCGTCTGCCTCAGTTTCTGTTCCAGTCAACCATGCGTCCATCAGCATATCAAATGTGTCCGCTTCTGCTGCCTGCTCTGCGATCTCTGTAAGTTCGCTTTCCTCTGCCTCTATATGTTTGAGATAAAGATAGAGGACAAGCCGCTCACGATTTTGCATTGTTAATTTTTGGGTCTGTTTACCAGTGCCAGGTTTTGTCAGGAGTTGATAATTTTGCTGGATACCGGCGCGTTTCACCAAGGCATCAATGCGCGCTCGAATGACGGTCTCCGGAAGTTGCGTGTCAAAGAGCGTTGCAGCCCCTTGATTACCGCTCCGTGCTTGCTGTTCCTCTGTGCTTGCCAACCCGGTCGCTTTATAAATTTCGGACTCAATGGGTTTAAGCACCTCGGCAGCATGTACTAAATTTTCAGCATTCAACAACTGTTCCTGTTTAACTTTGGCACCCTGATTTGCAAAGAGGCGATAAAAGGCAGGAACGCCTTGTATGCCGATCAAAATCAGGAGTACTGCTCCCAAAATACCGAGTAGGATTTTGGTCCGTGGTGTTAATTGGAAATCCAATTCCATAAATTTATCCTCTGTAAAAGCGCGATTTTTATTTATCGGAAACGTATATCTTATTCTTCTTTTTCGATTTTTTCATTTTCTTCATTTTCAAGGTTTTTTGATGCAGGGGGTGGAACGTAGAATTCGGCTTCCTTTTCTGGTTCATCAATCTGAGGATCGGGCATCGGATAGCGTTTCTGAGCGAAAGCCCGGACAGCAGAAGCCGTTAAGTTGCATCGTACCTGCACTTGGAAAATCTCTTTTCTATTTTGAGAAATGGTTGTAACTTCACCGGGTTGAACATTGGTAAAAACCCCAGAACGCCCCAGTGCCCCTAAAAGACTATTTATAGCGTCATGGGAGGCGCCCTCCAAATTGAAGGTAATGCGCGCTGTCTGAGGCGTATGGAGATTGGTAATATTGAAATTCGTCCAAGCGACCTGCGTTCTATCGCGAAACATCTCACTGAGTGCGTGTAAAATATCGAGGGGTGAGATATTATGTGCCAACATCTCAGTGAGCGCCAATTCGCGTCCAAGCTGGGCTTTTGCGGCTGCCAGGGGTTGGACGTATCCGGCGAGTTGTGCCTCTACCATTTCGGTTCTATGCTTTTGTGAACGTTGAAGGGTATAACCGCCAAAAAGGATCCCGCCAACGATCAAAACCCCCAACCCGGTAGCAGCAAAAATCTGGTGCTGTCGTGTTGTTTGCGTTAGCGTCTCGGCTGCCTCTTTTGGTAACAAGGAGACCTGGGTTGTCGGATTCAAAGCAGTTAGCCCAACGCCTAATGGAACAGCAAGGGTATCGCCCCATTCGTCAAGTATTGCTTTGGCTTCCGCTCGTCCAGGCTCAATTTTAATAGCTGCCTGTTGTTCAATAGCCTGAAGTGGATTCCATAAATACGTTGGAAGGTCAAGTTCCGCTTCCAAAGTCGCTATGAGGTTAGGGACACGCGCCCCACCGCCACATAACCAGAGTTCGGTCTCCGCTCCGGCGTGTGTGCCCTCGTGAGATATACCGGTTTCTTCCACTGTGCCAAAACTATCCGAATCTCGATGTATAGTCGCAGCAGCAATAGACCGCTGAAGTTCGCTCACCAACTCGGCTGTCCACGTAGCGGTGGGTGCCTCATCCGCGGAGATGTGCTGCTTTTCTTCTGCAGCGGTTTCACTGTCAATATCCAATGCGCGACTGACATGCTCCGATAGGTTGTCACCCCCGAGACGAAAACTTCTCGAAAACCGAAGTACACCGTCTTCAACGAAACAGAAATCTGTTTGCGCAGCACCGATGTCAACAATGAATGTCGGTTTGGCACATCCGCTGCTCGTTGCGGTTTCAGCAATGGCTATCATTGAAGGTGTAACGCCCGATGCCGAAATACCAATTTGCTTGAGGAGATCCATATAATTCGTGACCGATGCGCGACGGGTCGATATCAACTCTACCGAGGTCGCCTCTGATGTCCTGCGCACATCGTGGTAAGTAAAGATTGCTTCCTCAACCCGAAAAGGCAGCTCTGCTTCTGCGGCGATTTCGACGATATTCGCGAGTTGATCATCAGTTGCTGCAGGTAAATTGGCTAAACGTTTTGTGCTCACCAAGGCTCGCGGCAGCGCGAGAACGACTTCCGTCTTATTTCGGTTGAAGAGCGAACTTAAGTTCCGTTGCTTCGGCGGTTTTCCTAAGGATGCCCAAAGGTTTTCGATCGATTTCGCCACCTGCTGTTGGTCACCGGTGTCTGCGTACGGCACAATATCCGCGTTGATCAGACGCGTCCCCGCAGATGACTGTTCAAGCTGAACCATTTTCGCTGTGTGTGTGCCGATATCTACCGCCACGACTTGTTTTTTCGCCATTTTTAATTGGCTATCGGCTATCGGCTATCGGCTATCAGTAAGAGCGTTTGATTAAGTCAATCTCTCTTTACCGATGGTTTCCAATAACTGATACCTGACTGCCATCCCTCCAACTGCCGACGGAAACTAACTGCCGACAGCCATTAAGTTATCTAATCTTGTCTCCAATATTGGACGACAACTTGGTCACCCGTCCTATCAATGATACCAATACAGGTCGAGATAACTTTACCTGCAGCATCAACGCCGTTTGCCTCAATACGATACCCGTGTGAACGGTAAGTTACCGAATCAACAACTTCACGGAACGTTTCAAAGTTTATCTCTTGAAGGTCTGAGAGTTCCGAAATGTTGGTAAACGGATTCCCTGTTATCTCTTCATCAGTATAATTTTGCACCGGCGCGTCATCGGGCGGGTCTTGTTCCCTGCGTTCGACAATCGCCTGTGCTTTTTGCGAGTCCATTCCTGGTAGTAGCGCCAAAATTCCAGCGGGGGCAGTATTTATGTTAATGAGTCCGCTGCGTGTCTCTCCATCTTCAAGGGTTATTTTATCAACGATCCCGATGAATTCTTGCTGTGTTAACATTTTGACATCTTGAATAGCATCTATGTTCTGAAAAAATCCTTGTGAGTCGCGATGCTCGACGATACGTTGGGCGATACCTTCGTCAATACCCTGCAAGGATTGCAAGGTTTCGACATCAGCGGTATTAATATTGACTTGTCCATCTTCACCTTGCTGTGGTCCCTGCCCGCCCCCTTGGCGCGGGGGTCCGTTTTCTTGTGAATTGTTCGTTTCTCCATCGTCTCCATTTCCGCCGGAATCCTCAGTCGTGATTTGGTTTCGGATGTTGTTGAAAAGTTCATCGGAGACGGCTTGTACATCCATGAGTGCGGCAAATCTGTCAAATTCACGTTGCTGAATGAGCGATTCTGCCTCCGCCTGTGAAAAAACAGGTTGCCCCCCACCTTGACCGGGTTGCGTCTCAATTTGTGTCAGCTGCTCTGCATCGGCTGTATTGATGTTAACAAGTGCCTCGCCATTTGGATCGGTGCTTGCGTCAAGTGAATAGATGGTCGCTAAATCCACCAATCCGGGCTGCGCCTCTGTTTGAGTTGCTTGAAGACTACCACCTGCCGTTGTCGAAAGTCCGTCAACCGTGCCTATAGGTGCGCTTTGTGTATTTGTAGCGCCTTGTGTAAACGCCGCCATTTGTTGCGTCCCGTACAGAATTTCGGATGTCATCCCTTCCACTCGTGCCAGATCTCGAACGGTTCGGTACGGCTGCCCTTCAACAATATTGTTGGCAAGTTCCTGGGTGAGCGGTTCGTCCGGCGAAGCCCCGACTTGTGCCAACAAATTACTGATGAGTCCACCATCAGCAGTATTGATATTAACCTTTGATGCTTCATCGGTGATGGTTACTTGATAGTTTAAGAAATTACCGACCTGCACGCCATCATCAACCTGTCCTTCAATAGGTTCAGCCCAAGTTTCACCGAGTGAATCAAAAGGGGTTTGGTCTGTTCGCATGACAGCAAGGGTCCACTCGAAACCCGCCCTTGCGGCGTAGTGAAATTTTGCCCTATCCAAGAAATTTCGTTGGGTGCGCTGTTCGATATGGATCGAATAGAGCAGTTGTGCCGCCAAAATAGAGAGAATAGTAAGTATCCAGAGCGTTGAAACGAGAGATAAGCCACGCTGTTCTTTATAGAATATATAAGAAAATCGCTTTGTGAAGCGCATCGCTTATGGTCCCCCCTGAGGCGCGCCTTCTGCTCCGCCGCCAGCAGTTGCACTTGCTGGAAGGTAGACCATCGTTGATTGGGTCATACTGTTTGAGGGCATTACAGGTTGTTGACTTTGGGTCGCAAACTGTGTTGTATCTGTGCTTACGGCTCTCTGCGCTTCGCCTTGGACAGTTATTAGGATTTGTACAGCACTCGGCATACTTTCGGGGTCATCCCATGAGGCGTTCCACATCTCCGCCTCTGCGTCAAAATATTGTAGATTGAAATTAGCAAGTCCGGTAATGAGCGTTGCGATGTCAACGTAAATCGGTTCGCCGTTTTCGTCTGTTTCCGGAATTGTGCCTGTCTGTAAAAAGGGGCCAATAACAACCTCTGGGTCAAGCACTGTGGTTGCGACGCGAAAGAGCGCATAACTGCCACTCTGTTCGTCCCTTATACCGTCTGTTAAACCACCTTGA
This sequence comes from Candidatus Poribacteria bacterium, assembly GCA_009843785.1. Classification (GTDB taxonomy): domain Bacteria; phylum Poribacteria; class WGA-4E; order WGA-4E; family WGA-3G; genus WGA-3G. Next base: position 7,136 of record VYCT01000152.1, read on the forward strand.
AAGCTTCCAGAGTTCAGAGCGGATTCACCGGGTTGAGGTTCCGGAGCGACAAGATATGCGACCCGTTGGACATCGCTGAGAAGTGGCAAGGGAGCTTGTGCGGCATCTTGCGCTTGGAAGCTTGAAAGCTGTTCCAAAAACGGATCGGGATCCGTCTTCGCCAGTGTGACAAAACTCAGCATGTCCTGATCGCCCGATTGACTGGGTACATCTTGCGTGTACAATGCGAGTTCGGGGTCTTGAAGCGAGACTTGCATATTCCCGAGGTCCGTCACAATCCGATCCATAGCGAAGCGGCTTCTCTGCGCAGCTAATATGCGTGCTTCGGTCTGATGATAGGCATCCACAGCTGTCTTGAAAGCGAAATAGGCTGACCCGCCGATGATCACAAGGATACTAACTGCCATGAGCATTTCAATGAGTGTCAACCCACTCTCACTGGTTCCATGAGTGGATATTTTTTGGATCTTCATGTGCGCGATGCCCCGTTGAAACGCCACAGAAGCGGTTATCGACCGCCCCCCGGCTGTTGTCCCTGCTGCGTTGTTTCTGACTTTTGTCGGTCGGCAATATAGGTGTTCATAGACATAGAACGTTCCCGGTTTCTATGCTGCCATGTGACGGTTACTTGAACCCGTCGGACGTTTTCAACTTCTTCAGAATCTATGTCCGCAACAACAGAACTCCAGCGGTAGCGCGTATTATTTCCGAATTCGCCCGTTTCCTCACCGACATCAGGATAACCGCCCATCTCAATTTCTGCCATTCGGAATTTGAGAAGATAGAGTGCCGTGGTCCTATTGTCTGAAAGTCCTTGGGTACGTGCAGCCGAAGCAAAGGCATGCAAAAGTGCGGGTAGCACAGCCCCCAAAATTGCTAATGTTACGAGTATCTCAACGAGCGTAAAGCCGTTTTCTTCGGCTAACATCAAGTGTTTCATTGGCAGCTTCATACTTCTACTATAGGCACATTAATTTTGCGGTGTTTCAAACCCTAACGTTTCAACATCTTCAGCAGCGAGTTGTTGCACCGTAACCCGTCCGCTCGCGGCTTCAACAGCAACAGACATTATCTGATTCCGTGTGTTTCGGAGGTAGACAAGTGCTTGCTCAGAGGTTGCATTCGGTGAGAAAGCCATGTAGCCGACCCCTGAATTAACTTCAAGGGTCCGCCCGTTTTGGTTGGTTATCATTGCAACTAACGTAACATCCTGCTCCATCGGATTAGGTACCCCCAAGATACCACCCGTACGGGTTAACGTCCCCTGTTGAACAGAATTTGTTGTCGTCAGCGGATTTCCATCTGTATTATTCTGGGCTGCGGTGGCAGCTGTAGAATTCTGGGCAGTGAGTGCGGACGCCAGGGGTGTGCTTGGGTTAAACGTCTCACTGGAAGCAAGCCAGCATCGCCCGTTATCAAGATCGAAAACCACCAAGTATGGGGTTCGATCGGTAATTGCCATATCTCGTGCGAACGTGAGTAGGCTGCGGATAGTATACGCGGACGCTTTTAATCGACGCGTTGCTGCAAATCCCCTCAGCGTCGGCATAGAGATTGCTGACAGTATACCGATAAGGGTCAAAACGATCAGTAGTTCTGTGATCGTGAAGCCGCGTTGGGATTGAGAAGTAGGCGAGTTCCGAAGCCCCCGCTTATCCATTATTTGTCGCATCGTTTTAATAAGCTGCAGTTGTTTCTTCAACCCAATTGGTAATGTCTGCGTCTAATTCGGTGCCGCCGACCTTGCCATCCTTCCCCATTGAGTAAAGCTCATAGGCGTAACCGGTTCTCGCTACTGGTTGGCGATAGACATAGGAATTCCCCCACGGATCTTCAAAAGTTGGACTATCAATGTAGGGACCGTCCCAATTTGGCGGAGCCGGACTCGGTGCACGCCACAAGGCGGTCAATCCTTGTTCAGTTGTTGGGTAGTCACCGACCGCTATGGCATACATTTCCAATGCGGTTTTGAGACCGCTAATTTCTGTTTGCGCCTTCGAGACGTTTGCCTTCTGGGGCCAATTCATGACTCGCGGCGCAATAAAGGCTGCCAAGATGCCTAAGATAACGATAACGATTGTCAGTTCAATTAGGGTTAATCCGGATTCATCGGATTTTAGTTGCGTGAACATTGTAATTTTTCTCCTATATTATTTTGCTTGTTAGGTACCTCTTAATACCTAAAGATATATTAGCCGCTTAGTAATTGATTTGCCTCGAAGATCGGGAGGATCATCGCGACAGCGATAAACCCAATGATCACTCCCATCATTAGAATGACGAGAGGTCCAATAGAACCTGTTAAACGTTCGAGGCTCTTTTTTATTTCTAAATCGTAGTAGTCAGAAAGTTTACCGAGCATGTGCACCGGTTCGCCGGACTCCTCACCGACAGCTACCATGTGGGTAACAAATTCAGGGAAATCGTTGCTTTTACCGAGTTCACGAGAGAGCGTAGAGCCCTGCTCAACCTCTATTTCTGCTTCGGCGATAACATTGCTGTACACCTTGTTTCCGATCGTGTCCTTGACGACCTCGAGGGCGGGCAGCATCCGTACACCATTTTCCAAAAGGGTTGCCATCGTTCGCGTAAAGCGGACAACGGCAAAAGTGCTGATTATGGGGCCGACGAGTGGTAATTTGAGTTTCAATCGATCAAACCAGACTTGGCCTGTTTCAAGCCGGAGGTATTGCCTTAAGCCGACCGCGCCTACAATGAAAATAGCGAGTGCCACCCACCAATAGGCCTGGAAAGCATCAGTTGTACCAATAAGGATTCGTGTTGGCAACGGCAGGACGACACCGAGGTCGTTGAACATTGCCGTGAATTTCGGTATGACGAGAATCATAAGTACGACGACAGCGGAAACGCTGAGCGTCAATAGGATAATAGGATAAAAAAGTGCTGAGATAACATCGTTTTTGAGGAGTCTTTGGCGTTCTGCAAATTCTGCGAGGCGTTCGAGGACTAAACCGAGTACACCGCCGCTCACCCCCGCTTTTACCATGTTAACATAGAGGTCTGAAAACGCCTTCGGGTGTTGGGAGAGCGAGTCGTGAAAAGTTGCGCCGTGTTCAACATCATAGGCTACTTGGGAGACGATGCGATTCAGCGTCGGGTTCTGGATTTGTCCGAGGGTAACTTCCAAAGCTCGCCGTAGTGGGACATGCGCGTTTATGAGTGTCGCTAACTGATACGTGAAGAATTCAACGTCCGCTGCTTTAACACGACCGCGCCCGAATTTAAGCCATCTACGAACATCTGTCGGTGCGTCTTGCTCTGTCTCTTCAACAATATCGGTTGGCCAATACCCCATCTGCCGCAACCGGGAGATAAGTTCGGCTTTAGAGTCAGCCTCCAAGGTATTTTTTACGCTACCACCGCCATGCGTCAGTGCTTCATATCGGAATAACGGCACGATCAAACCCTCCGTCACAGTCCAGAACTACAAGTATATCCTAAAAACGCTTTAGACTTCCCCACACTGTCACGAGTTTCGCTTTGGGTGTTACTGAGAATGCATGCCTGTCTGGGATACTGTCGCCGGTAATTACAATATTGTCGAATCTCGCTGTCTGATTTGAAAGTCCTAAACCCATCCCGCCTGTCAAGAAGTCTTGGAGTCCATCTAATTGCAATGCTGGCAATTCCTTCCGATGTTCTTTTCTGAGAGCATCAAAGCGTAGGAAACTGTGGCGGTTCGGAAGTTGGACAGGTCCAATAAACTGCTTTCCGTTAATCCAAAAGTTTAGGATATTTTCTTTAACGTCCAGTTTCAGTTTCGACCATTCGTTTAATTTCAAAAATCGCTCGCGTTTGGCATGTGAAAATAAGAACGTATTTGGATCCCGAAAATTACCAGCAGCGAACATAACTTTGGAAACGTTATCAGCAAATGGTAAATCCCCGATGAAACACCATACGAGCCAACTACCGTTGATTCGAGCGGCAACAACAATATTGCTGGGACCTATTTTATCCAACGGTTTGACATCAAATTCAATGGTGTAATCGCGCCATGTTTCATCACCGATTGTAAGCAAACGGGTCCAGCCATCAGGGCTTACTGCATGAAGTTCACCGTCAACAATTTCCCAAGATCCGGGTAGCGCATCACTCATAAGGAGTTCCTTCCATTCATCCAACTTTCCGCTATCAAAATTCACCAGAAACGTCCCTGCGCCTGCTGAGAGGGTAAAGAGTAAGATGCTTCCTATTATTAGTGCCAACTTCATAATTAACGATCCTCTACTGGCATAGAAGACTTAGACCCGTTTAGGCAACAACTTCTCCAAAATCAAATTCATCTTCCTGTGTTAACCGGATGACTTCGTCAACAGTTGTGAACCCGGCAGTAACTTTGCGCCACCCGTCTTCACGTAAACCTCTCATGCCCAATTGGACTGCAAGGCGACGAATTTCATTTGTCGATGCTTGTTTAAGAGCCATTGAACGAATTTCATCAGTCATCAGTAAAACTTCAAAAATGCCAATTCTACCTTTGTACCCTCTTCCGCGACACTCTTTACATCCGACTGCCCGGGGAATTTCAAGGTTATCGGGAATAACGACACCGTTGCCATTACCGTTATGACCGTTGCCCATAAGTCCGACCAATTCATGCCTATCGGGTGAATACATTTCACAACACGCACGGCAAACACGGCGCGCGAGCCTTTGTGCTATGATCCCTTCCACTGTGGAGGCAACAAGATAGGGTTCGACGTTCATATCAATAAGCCGCGTGATAGCCCCTGGGGCATCGTTTGTATGGAGTGTGCTAAAGACAAGGTGCCCTGTCAGTGAAGTGTGGACCGCCATCTCTGCGGTTTCGTAGTCGCGAATCTCACCGACTAAGACTTTATCTGGGTCCTGACGTAAGATATGACGGAGCCCAACAGCGAAAGTAAATTCAATATCAGGGTTCACCTGGATTTGGTTGATCCCCTCTAATTCATACTCAACCGGGTCTTCAAGGGTGATGATTTTCACATCGGGTGAGTTGATCTCTTTCAGACACGCGTAAAGAGATGTTGTCTTTCCACTACCGGTGGGACCGGTGGCAAGAATGATGCCGTGGGGTTTGCGTATCATGCGTTGAAAGAGTTGGAGATTATCTTCGGTTAATCCGAGTTCAGCAAGCCCGAAGTCGATAGACTGCCGGTCCAGGATACGCAGGACAACACTTTCGCCATGGAGCATTGCGACAGTGGGGACGGTGGAAACCCGAAGGTCTATTTGCCGGTTCCCAACGCTACCGATCCGCCTACTGATTTTTCCGTCTTGGGGCCGTCTGCGTTCAGCAACATCCATTCCTGCCATAATTTTGATACGGGAGGTAATAGCAGATTGTAAATAGGCAGGCGGTTGGGGTTGATCCTCAAGCACCCCGTCAACGCGAAATCGGATTTTGAGTTGTGTTGGATAGGGTTCAATATGGATATCACTCGCCCCCATCCGGACAGCATCAATAATCATCTGGTCAACGGCGTGGATGACTGTCGGGTCTTGGCTGAGATCTTTCTCATCAATACCGAAGTCTTCAATGGTCTCACGTTCAAGGGTCTCAGTAGCACCGACGGGTCCCTTGATACCAGCACTGAGAAGGCTCTCAGCGGTACGTCCATAGAGACGAATAATTGCCTCATCGATGTCTGCCTCATCAGCCAGTACAGGAATAACCCGACAATTTGTGATAAGTTCAATTTCATCTATGAGAACGACATCCAATACATCCGCCATTGCCACGGTAAGTTCATCGGAATTTAGCTCAATAGGAACGACTTTATTACGGTATGCAAATCCGGGAGACACCTTCTCAAGTGTGTCAGGTTCCGGGTCAACGCCTTCTAATTGGACGAGAGGTGTCCGGAATTCGACACTTCTTGTAGCAAGTGCGAGGATGTCAGATGACACACCATGCTTCGAAAGCACAGCGGTTTCAGATGCGCCCGTCTCTTTTATTTCTGCAAGGATGTCTGTATAGTCTTGATCGGAGAGCAGAGATGCTTGTCGCATCACCTCAACAATCGAAGTTGTATTTTGTGTATTTTGCATAGCATAAACGCTCTATGTCGGCGGGAGTTCCGTCCCGCGCCAGCGATAGCCTTTGTGTTCTTTTGTTTCTAAATTGATTTTAGTGATTTTCGTCAGTTGTTAGTTAAGACGTATCA
>VYCT01000372.1:0-11669 GCA_009843785.1 Candidatus Poribacteria bacterium
GGGTTTAACGCACTTTTTAACAACTTTTTGCAAGTCCAAAACGACTAATTCCGTTCAGTTTTCCGTTCGTGTTGTATTATTTAATCGGTTGGATTTTTTATGGTCCAGTTATTTTGAATGAGAAATGGACAACTGGGCAGTCTCTGGAACGGAGCAAGATATTAGTTCGAGGTACCTGGGGACGAATCTTTGGGATAGTGATCGCGATTTTACTACTTGACGTTGCGATGTATTATATCCTCGGTAATTCTGTTGGTGTTGTTCTCGCCTTGTCGGGAATTGTTGGCGACGGCAGTATAATGGAGACTATTGGCGATTTGTTCAGTTTGAGATATACAGACCTGAGACCTACATCTTTGGAGACACTGATTATGTATATTGTCTACCTCGGGGCGGAAGCCTTTACACTCCCGATTTATGCGATCGGTGTGACGCTTCTCTATTTCGATGTGCGTATTCGGAAAGAGGGATTCGATATTGAGATGCGGGTCCGTAATTCACAAGATTTGATGTAAAGCGTGAAATGTGATAGAATAGGTAGATATAATAACTTCTCTCAGAATTGGAGGGACCATGAACGAACGCAATGATTTGGTACAGTCAGATAATGATGAAACGACTTCTACGCCGCTTCAACCGATGTCTTTCGTAGATATTCTTGATGGGATGTTTAGTCTCTATCGAAGTCATTGGACCCTGTTTTTGGGGATTACAGTCGTTTATTTTATTCTCGTGTATGTGATGGATATGATAGCCCTATTTATGCTTGTCAACGCCGCACCAAGTACAACGATAATAGTAGGGCTATTGGCGGCACTTGGTAGTTATGTCGTGATTTTTTGGGTTGTTGCGGGATTGGTATACGCAAGCGCGCACGTGTACTTAAACAGAGACCTGACTTCTCAAGCTGCCTTGCAGCAGGGATGGCGCCGTTTTTGGTCGTATATCGGCAGTACGACCCTCTGGCTTTTGGTTGTATGTGCTCTGTTTGTTACGGTTATCGGTATCCCGTTCTCAATCTATTTTGGCGTGCGGTGGGGTCTCTATGGTCTTCCTGTAATGTTTGAGGGGACGACTGCAAGGAATGCGTTGCGACGGAGTACGGAATTAGTCAAAGGTACTTGGTGGCGAGTGTTTGGTATTATGTTAGCGATTTTCCTCATCTCTATCATGATACAATTTATATTTCAGACTTCTTTCTTGCTATTAGCACAGGTGAGTGGCACCGAGGAGACTTCGCTTTGGCAGACGTTCCGTCGCCTATTTTTCCCAGCAATGCACGAGATTGAGTGGCGTTCTTATGCGATTCAACGTTTTGTTATCATAGGTATTGCCGCACTTACGATGCCGCTTAATGCCATCGGTTCTGCCCTGCTCTATTTTGACCTCCGAATTCGGAAAGAGGCGTTTGATATCGAGATGCAGGTGACCGAATAAAAATTTGCCCGTGGAGTTTGAACAAAAGGTGAAGGAATCAGAATGACTGACAACCGCCGTCCGAAACTTATGAGGACAATTTTCACACAGTATCGAGACAACTTTGGATTGCTCTGGCGTATCATGTTACCGATTGCTATTATTGCAATGGTTTTAGAAGTTGTGGTATTTTTTCAGAGTGTCAGACGCTTTGAAAAGTATATTGATGCTACATTTCGCGAAAATGTCTATACAGCTGTCAGTAATGTTAACACAATCAGAGGCGTTCACCCGACGCTTTCACTGCCGAAAACGGACGCTTCAGCAGAAACATCTGACCCCGATGTCAGTTGGGGGATCCTGCCGATTCCGTATTTCACTTCAACAGAGCGTGGCGGAATTACATGGCTATGGGGACTTAATTTCCGAAGTTTTGACTACAGTCCTCTAATTCTCCTGTTGCTAACACTCTATCCGTTATCGCTTGCGATGGCCCGGATATTGCGAGACTCGGCTTCAGAGGTGTCAGTTCCGCTAACCGCTCGTGATATATGGCGGTCCACTGGACGTAAGGCATTGGCAGTTTTTGGTGCTGCTCTGCTATTCGTCCTGATTGCGGATGTAGGCAGTTATCTCTATATTTTAGCTTCGTGGTTGATACCGTCACAGGTTCGTGCGTTACCTATAGAACTACTGTTCATTTTGATGACAGTTTACCAAGCCTATGTTCTGGTAACGTTGAGCCTCTACAATCTGTGTCTCATCCTTGAGAACACCTCCATCGTAGGTATTTTTCGCCGCAGCCATGCCTTGGTTAGTGGGGCAAGGTTGCGGTTTTTCGGGGCTTATCTTCTAACAGGTTGGATCGCCTCGGTTATGACTTCTATAGTCCTTGGTGCCGTCTTATTGGCATTTTCTGTGTTTATTCCTGATCTTGCAACGGTTCGCGATGCGTTGTCACCCCTGAGATTCTTAACGCTGTTCATCGGCGGCGATATTGAGGTTGTCCTGCCCGAGTTATTGAGTGTTCCAGTTACGGTAGCAATTCTTATCGTCAAAGGGTTGATTGCCACCTTTTTGGTGCCGATATGGGCAATTTTAACGACCCATCTCTATTTTGAACGAATGGTCGCAACAAAAGAGGCAGTGTAGCTGTGAAAAAAAGCATCGGTATTTGTATGATAATGTCTCTTATGAGCCTTTCTGTCCCTTTGGCATTGGCGGCAGAGGAGCAGACGCTTCGCGAAGAACTGGAGACGCACCGTTCAGGAACAGAGGTATCTCACGAGAAATACCGAGACGAGTTGGAGAAGATCCTTAATCCTCGGAGATGGGATGCTGATCTGAGATTTGTGCTGTTTCCGCTCGGTGCCATCGCGTTAGGGGTCGTCATTATCTTTTTTATTCGACAAATCCGGATGAATTTGATTAGCGAGGCGGGCGATGAAGTTGCGGAAACCGAGCTGGATCATGTGGAAACAGAAAGGGCAGCACTCGCACGCGCAGAGACAGCAGAAGCTGCGAGCGACTTTCGCGGTGCACTCCGTTTTCTCTATCTTTCCGCGATTTTGCATCTCCAAGAACGCGGGGTACTGCCGTACGATAAGAGTCTGACGAATCGTGAGTACCTCCACCAAGCACAAGCGGATATTGATCTCCATACTGCGCTCGGTCCTGCGATTACCGTTTTTGATGAAGTGTGGTATGGATATAAACCGTGTGATGCGGAGACTGTAGCGAGTTATCGGGATCTATTAGAAAAAGTTTATGCGCGGCACTAACTTTATCACCACCTCACAACCGAAGGCGAAAATGCGAATTGTTCGAGCGTCTATTTTCAGTTTTATTTTAGTTGCGTTTGCTTGTTTCCTGACTTCGTGTGATTCACCGGGATATGGCACGGTGCTTTACCAAATTTTGCGGAAGTTAAAATTCCGTGTCGTTGAAATATCGGCGGCGTATCCGGCGCGTCTGGATAGGTGCGAGGTACTGTTCCTGCAAGCCCTTGATAAAGCACCGACCGAAAAGGAGGTTCGGGACATCCAAGATTTTGTCAACACTGGCGGCACCTTAATCGTGGCTGGGAACACTAAAGTATTGGACGGTCTTTTCTCGGCTTTCGGTTTAGAACTCCAAGAATTAACAGCTCGGTTGGAATTCTCAGAACGCATTATAGAAGCACCTCTGTTTCCAGAGCATCCGGTCGACGACCTCCGTACGAAAACGGATTTTGTTATTGAAACGATAGGACGCGAAGTCGCTGTGCTTTATGGCAGAGCGGACGATGCAACGATTGTAACGTTGCGCGACGGAGACGGACGCGCTTATTTTATTGCGTCCGATTATCTGTTCTCCAGAAGCGGGCTGCGGCATCGTGGTAACGCTGCGTTCCTCTACAATTTGATGTCAACACTTCCCCGCAATGCGCGAATCGGTCTCGCTGACAGAAGATACTACACGCTTGAAACAAAGCCGCCGGATCCGTTTGTTGCGTTCGTGTTTAGAACACCGGGAGGCTTGGGTGCTATCTATATTTGCCTGACGTTTTTCTTGTTTTTGGTGCTGCGCGGTCGGCGGTTCGGCAAGCCTTTGGATGCTCAGGAAACAAATAGACGTTTGAGTGCCGAATACGTCTATGCGATGACGGCACTATATCAAAAGGGCAACACGCGTCCGGCGGTTTTAAGACAGATTCGTGAGAGGTTCAAGGCTGATCTTGGTGCTCGTTGGCGTGTCAATCCGAATTTGGAGACAGTGCCCTTTTTGGAGGAATTGGCACTGCGCGGTGGTGTTGATGAAGACGGTGAACTCAGACATCTGATGGCGGACTTGGATGCGTCTGTGAATATATCAGAGACACGGCTGCTTGACATTGCGCGGCGCGTTGAGGCTTACCGTGAAACAGCGAAGATCAGGAGGACAAAATTGACTGTGGGTCGCAGTTTATAAGTTAAAGCCGTCAGCCGTCGGCATTCCGTTGTCAGCTGGAAGGTTTGCAACTTCCAGTCGTGGAAAGGCATTTTAAATATATGAGTAATCTCGTTCGAACTGTTTTTGAGAAGATGAAGCAAGAGGCAGAAAAAGTGATTGTCGGACAGACAGAACTTTTTGAACTTGTCGTTGTGAGTCTGTTTTCAGGTGGACATGTCCTGTTAGAAGGTGTCCCCGGTACCGCGAAAACACTTATCGCCAAGACGTTGGCGATGGTCGTTTCTGGGGAATTCAGTCGTGTCCAATTTACGCCAGACCTGATGCCGTCAGATATTGTCGGTACCAGCGTCTACGATTTGACGACGAACCAATTCACCCTAAAGCGCGGTCCCGTTTTCACGAATGTCCTGCTCGCTGATGAGATCAACCGTGCGCCTGCGAAGACGCAATCTGCGCTCTTAGAATGTATGGAGGAGCGGCAGGTGAGCATTGACGGTGTCCGTCATGCGCTATTGCCGCCATTCATGGTATTGGCGACGCAAAACCCTATTGAATATGAGGGGACCTACCCGCTGCCTGAAGCGCAACTGGACCGGTTCCTGTTCAAATTACGGGTTGATTACCCTGTTGCCGAGGTAGAGACACAGATTTTGATGAACTATCACCAAGGGTTCGACGCGACTCGCTTGGAAACGGTAGGGGTCGAAAGTGTGATTGATAGCACGTCGCTTCAGGAGTGTCAGAAAGAGATTCAAGGGGTGACCGTAGAGGATTCGATCTTTAATTACATCGTCGGTTTGGCGACAGCATCGCGTAATTCCGATGAGTTGGTTTTGGGTGGGAGTCCGCGCGCTTCGATCGCCCTCTTATTGGCGAGCAAAACCTACGCTGCGCTTCAAGGGCGAGACTATATCTTGCCTGACGATGTTAAGTTTCTGGCGCCGCATGTCTATCGGCATCGCATTCTGCTGAAACCGGATGCCGAAATTGAGGGGTTAACGCCAGACGATGTGATTGATCGGCTGCTTGCCGAGGCGGAAATTCCGCGTTAGGGATAAAGATGCATTTCAGCAACCGTCTCCTCATCTTCCTACTTCCGGTAGCGATCCCGATTGTGCTTTACAACATCTCACCGAGCCTGCTGTACGTCGGTGGTGCCTATCTGGTGGTGTTGTTTGTCGTCAGTGCGATAGATTACGTTACCAATCCGTTGTTTGGAAAGGTTGAGATAAGTCGTGAGATGAATTCCAAGTTCTCGTTGGGTGTGGAGAATATCGTAACGCTGAAGGTTGCTAACCGCTCTCAGCATCAACTCAGGCTCCGTATCAAAGACGACTTTCCGGACGAATTTTTGTATGAGACGGTACTCCACGATTGCCGTGTGTCGCCGCTGCACGCTATGGACGTATCGTATCGTCTGACACCGCTCCGGCGGGGGATTTACCAGTTCGTAGATATTCATCTGCAGTGTTGGGGTGTTTTGGGTCTGATTGTGCGTCGGCGACGTATTCCGGCATCGGCGGAGATAAAGGTTTATCCGAATCTACAGGCGGTGCGGCAGTATGAACTCTTAGTAAAGCGTGGGATGCTCCACCAAATCGGTCTTAAAACTTCTCGGCAGTTTGGGGAAGGCACCGAGATGGAGCGGCTGCGTGAATACTCACCAGATGACGATTTCCGCCGTATTGATTGGAACGCGACTGCGCGTCAACGGAAACCGATTGTCCGCGAATTTGAGACCGAGCGGAGCCAAGATGTGGTGATTATGTTGGATACGGGTAGGCTCATGGCATCGCCTATTCTTTTAGAAACGTCCACACTGCCTGCTGAAACATCGACGACCCAAAAGGCGATGCTTAAATTGGATTACGCCATCAATACAACGCTGATGACGGCTTATGTCTCAATGCTGAAGGGTGATAAAGTCGGATTGATCGCCTTTGCGGATAGGGTTCACCAATATCTCGCGCCGAAGCCGGGCAAAAAGCAGTTTCTGACGATGTTAGAGACGATCTATGCGCTCCCCGTTCATCCGGTTGAGCCGGACTTTGCGGAAGCGTTCAAATATCTCGCCTCAAAACAGCGGAGGCGCGCCCTCATTATCCTTTTTACGGACATCTTAAATAGTGATTCCGCTGAAGGGATCGCTGCGTACGTCTCACAACTTTCCAAGCACCATCTCGTTGCCTGCGTGACCTTGACGGATTCGGGTATCGTTGAATTGGCGGAGCAGAAGACTAAAGATTCCAAATCGGTCTATCAGAAAGCGATTGCCGATCGGTTATTGCAGGAGAAGCACGCGACGTTAGAAATCCTACGCCGTCAAGGTGTTATCACGATAGATGTGCCAGCGCACCAGTTGACGATGGCGGTAGTGAATAAGTATTTGGAACTTAAGGCGAAGTCGAGAATTTAGTAGCGGGTTATGAGTTGTCAGTTGTCAGTCGTGTTAGGTGCTTTCATTGCGAAGAGGTAGGTAAACAGCAAGATGCCTGTCAGGGCACCGAACCCGATTTTGACAGCATTTGGCAGCTCGGAGGGTGAGACGAAGCCTTCAATTGTCCCTGCAACGATGAGCAGTGCCACGCATCCACCCAGTAGCCGAACGGCGGTTTTGGCAGCGTCTGTCAAAGCACGTTTACGCGTATACAGCGACGGTGCGATCAGTGAATAGCCTAACTTTAATCCGGCACCCCCTGCGATAAAGATTGTTGTGAGTTCAATATAGCCGTGTGGCGAGACAAACGACCAGAGCGCCAGTGAAACACCGTTGGCATGGCATAACCCCGCAACTGCCCCGATGAGAATACCGTTGTAGACTAAAATATAGGCGGTGCCGATCATAAACATGATGCCCCACGCGAAGGCATAAAAAGCGACGCGGATGTTGTTGGTCATCACAAAGGAAGCGAATAGGTTTCGCCTTTCCGCGGATGTATCGTTCCACGCGCCGTCTTCCAAATCTTTAATATGGGATGCGACGCGTTCAGGAATAAGTTTTTCCGCGTATTCGGGGGTCGTCAAAGCGATCCAATACGCTGCGGCGAAGGCGAGGGTGAACATCAGGAACGATGCGCCGATGAAGCTGAGGTTCTCGCGAAACAGGTTCGGGAAGCCGAAGTGAAGGAACTGTCGGAGATTGCCTCGCTTGAAGGGAGAAGTCTGGTAAACCGTAGCGTGTGCGCGTGATGCGAGTTCGTTGAGATATGGGACACACCGGTCCTGTGGGAAATCGCGGCGTGCTACGGCTAAATCGGACGTGACACGCTGATATAGATAACCGAGTCGGTTGAGTTGTGTCGCGTCCGCATCGCGTGGACGGTTAAGCAATGTTTCGAGTTCGTTCCAAGTTTCCTGTTTTTTTGTAATGAATTCTGTGATTGTCATGACGCAGAATAGTTACCAGTTATCAGTTGTCAGTTATCAGTTGCCAGTTAATCTGAATGTGAATTTCTCTCTACATCATTAAACGCTATTTCATATCAAAAATCAAGCCTTTTTAGTTTGAAGAGGAGAGCTGCTTTCCAAAATGAACGAACAATTATCGATAGAAACACCGGAACAGATTGACATCAGTTTTCAAAAGGCGGGTATCGGGTCACGTTTCTATGCGGCACTGATTGATACCTTACTGCTCTTGCTCATCGCCTTTATTGGGTATTACGTTAACCGAAATTTCATATCCGAACTCGGTGAGACGCTCGGTAACTGGCTCGGTGCGTTAGGCGGTATCCTCGTTTTCGCGCTCTTTTGGGGATATTATATGGTGTTTGAGGTTACGACGAATGGTCAATCGCCGGGAAAGCGGGCGCTCGGTTTACGCGTCATCAAAGATGGCGGCTACCCGATCGGTTTTGCGGATTCAGCGATCCGTAATCTGGTGCGTGTGGTTGATTTCCTTCCTTTCTTTTATGGGGCAGGCCTGCTGGCGATGCTCCTCAACAGCAACTGGAAGCGATTAGGTGACTTGGCTGCGGGGACACTTGTCGTTAAAACAGCGCGTACGGACTTGAAACCTACAGGTGTGAGCGCAAACGCAAGGGCATCCGCTCTCAACATTTCACCGCAAGTGTTTGACTATGCGGCTTGGATTCGACCTGAGTTGGTCACAGAGAACGAGTTAAGTACGATCCGTGAGTATCTTGCCAGACGCGGCGCGCTCCCGAAATTTCGCCGTTCAGAGTTGGCACGGACGATCGCCAGCCCGATTGTCGAAAAGATGGGGGGCAGCGGTTCGGTGGATTATGAGAAATTTTTAGAAGAAGTCTACGCGCTTAAGACACCGCAAACAACCTGAAAGCGTTAAGGAGAGAATCATGTCAGAACCAACAAATAATGGACTCCGAAGCCTACAAGCCGTAGGGTTTGGTGAACTTCTGGATACAATATTCAGCCTTTATCGTACGCATTTCTGGTCATTTCTTCGGATCGCCACCCTTTATTTTGTCGCGATGCTCATCGGTGTGTCAATCTCTTTTTTTGACGACTGGATCGGAACAGGCACGAAAGCCGCGATCTGGGTTTTTACTATTATTGCTATCGTTTGTGTTTCCGTTTTTGTGGTGAGTGCACTCGTATTTGCGAGTGCACAAGCCTATTTGGACGGGAAGGTCGCGACAGGAACCATATTAAAGCAAGCCAAACGGCAATTTTTTCGTTGTCTTGTCAGTTCGCTTGTATTCGGATTAGTCACAATTCCCTTGACGATTTTCGTAGTTGCTCTCTTCGTAGCAATCTATAGTTCTTTTGAGTCAGGGGAGATTTCAAGCGGTATTGGTGTGTTAGGCGTTTTACTGATACTATTTCTTGCTGCAGCTTCCTTTTTGACCTATTGGTGTTTCTACATATCAGCTATCTTTGTGGAGGATATAGCCGCACGGTCTGAGTTAAAACGCAGCGGGGAATTAATCCGTGATAGATGGTGGCGGATCAATGGGACGATGCTCGCGATTCTCCTACTACATTTCGGCATTAGTTTTATCTGCCGTACTGCTTTCGAAATCTTGCTAACATTAACCGGACTTGCTGAAATAACGGAATTTTTGGGAACAATCCAGTGGTGGGCTTTTCTTCAACTCCCAAGAAATCTAACCGAATTCCATCTACTTAACGCGCTGATGCACGTGGTCAATTTGGGTATTGATACGTTTACAATGCCGATCTGGGTGATTGGTGCTACACTCCTCTATTTCGATCAGCGTATTCGGAAAGAGGGGTTTGATATTGAAGTGATGGCGACGCGCTTAGGAGAATAACAAATGACAGATGTCGTAAAAGAAAACATTGACACCGCTAAAGGACCCGCGCAACAACCTGAACTCATTTCAGCGATATTTCGATGCTATCGTGATAATTTCTGGCTCTTTTGGCGTATTATGCTGCCATTTATCGTTTTAGGGGTCTTATTTCATTTCGGATTGAGTCTCTTTGAAAGTCTTTTCGATAGTGTTTCCGATCCGAAGAATTTATGGCGTTTTGACACGACACGTGGTCTTGCTGTGAATGAGTATCCCAGGGAGGATCTCATAGCATCAGGCAGTGTAGTTTCGGGTATGACTTTCAGTTTCCATTCCTTCAGTATCGGTTTCCTATGGTTAGCGATATGTCCGCTTACGTTTGTTACGGTCCGATACTATAGCGGTGCGGAAGTCACGATGCGGCGGGTCTGGGCGCGGACACGTCCCAAAATCGGTCCCATTTTACGAGGATTCTTTCTTCTATACTTCTTCGCAGCTGTAGGTTTGTTTGCGTTCTTGGTTCTTACGTCAGGGATACTTCCTCTACCTGCTTCACCCGATGCTTCGAGTCTCTGCTTGGGACTTTTTCTGATTATAGTTGTTTTAGTTTATTTTGGCGTAAACTGGAGTCTCTACAACCAGATTATTATTATTCAGGATCAGCGATCGGCAATTAAGGCGATGCGTCGTAGCAGTACACTGGTTCGAGGGGTGTGGGGACGCACTTTCGGGATGTATCTATTGTTGGCTTTGTTCACCATGGTGTTTACTGCTGTGGTTCTCGGTCTAACGTTGTTAGTGTTTTCTCTGACTGTGCCTGAGTTTGATCCAATTCGTAGGGTGTTGCTGTCACCGGAATTCTTCACACTCTTTCTGGGCGGTCATGCGAGGATAAGTTTTGAAACTGCTCCGAGTTTTTGGACAGTTGGAGTAATGATTATGGTAAACACACTTGTGCATGCCGTTTTAGCTCCTGCTTGGGCTGTTGTGACAACGCAACTCTATCTGAATCGGACAGGTGAATCGGGGTTTGCGAGTAAATAGTGACATTCAGTTAACGGATAGTCACCAATCTCTCATCCGACATAAGGTTTAGGATTCCGCTCTACTTCTGTTAGCAGTGTGTCTACATACGTTTTGATGTGGAATAATCGGCAATCTGAATCTCCTACCTTGCCTTGTCTCAACTTTCCGAGTGCGTCCCAAAACGCGCCGAGTTTTGGACGGTTCAGCCCGATAAAGGTTGCCTGCGAGTCATCCGTGAGGCGTTTGTTCCAATGGATAACCTCAACGAGATGGATATAGGTCGAGGTGTTGTAATCGACACCGATCATGAGAAGTTTGGCATCCGATTTGTATGCACGAAACATTGGTGAATGCGTGCCGTAAGTCTTTCCCCACGGGTGGAGGTCCCACGGCGATTGATAGCCTTCCCGTCGGCGGTGATCTGCCACAAACGCTTCTGCGTCTTTTCCGCGGGCAGCGACAGCATGCGAGTAGTGGTCGGAGCGATAGGTGCCGGGCATCTGTCGAAAGAACTCTGTCAGCCATCCGACTGTGGAGGGAGTTGTCGGTACATCCCACGATGCGACGCGTTCTTCCCGACTCGGTCGAAGGTTGAAGCTCGGCATCAGAATCAGCCCGTCTTGTCCGACGGTTTCTTCTAATGCAGTGATGACTGTGCCTGCCTCCTTCTCAACGGGACCCAGGCTTTTGAAAGAGGAGTGGATGAAGAGCGTGTCCCCTTTTTCAATGCCGAGGTTGGTGAAGTCTTGAATGAGTTTTTCGCCGGTGTAAGGTGTTTTCATTTTAAGCGGTTTAAGGATTTATAGTAGATTTTAGAATTAAGAGAGCACTCTCAAACAATTCCTAATGCTTACATCGTTCTTGCAAGTGTCACAGGAAACCAACAGTCTCCTATACTACAGAAAACGTGCTACAGGCTAACAGCCTATGCTACAGAAAACGTGCCACAGGAAACCAACGGTCTCCTATGCTACAGAAAACATGCCACAGGCTAACAGCCTATGCTACAGAAAACATGCCACAGGCTAACAGCCTATGCTACAGAAAACGTGCCACAGG
>VYCT01000372.1:11679-13306 GCA_009843785.1 Candidatus Poribacteria bacterium
TGCCACAGGCTAACAGCCTATGCTACAGAAAACGTGCCACAGGAAACCAACGGTCTCCTATACTACAAAATTGACTTCCTGCTGCATACTAAATTGCCTTGTATTTTCGCAGCAGTTCAACGATTTTTCCTGCGTCCGCCCGTCGCATCCGTTGTGCGATCTGTAGCGGTGTTAGACCCTTTCCGTTCTTAAGATTTGGATTCGCACCTTTGACGAGCAGTGCTTCGATTGCTGCGCGCTGTTTTTCGCCGTCCTTTATTGTTGATCGGATTGCCTCGAACAGCGGTGTTTCGCCTTTATTGTCGGGTGCATCAATCGTGGCACCTTTTTCGATGAGCAAATTGATGACCTTGAGAAACCCCGCCTTCGCTGCACAATGCAACGCCGTCTGACCCTTGTGGTTTTGAACATTGATATCGGCACCGAGTTCTAAAAGCCGTAGTACATCCTCCGGATGTTCTCCTTTATCGCCACGGGAGACGTAGACAAGTGGGGGCCAGCCCATGTGGTTCTGCGCGTTAATGTCTTTCGATGGGACACCGTGTGTCTTGAGCAATCGACTCATTTCGGAGCCGTCGTCCAAGATGCGTGGGGCTTTGCTCGGATCTGCGCCGTTCTCAAGCAACATCTCGGTAATCTCCAGCCGATCCTCTCCAACGGCATTGTCCAACAAGCATTCGCTGTAGGGTTCGATAATCGCGCCCCGTGAGATGAGCAGTTCGACAATCGCTGCGTTTCCGCCGATGATAGCGTAGCAGAGTGGCATCGCCCACGCGGTCTCTCGGTGTTCAACGGTGTGTGGTTCCCCTGAAGGTAACATGACCGATTGAAGGTATCCACTGTTGACGAGGTTTGGGTCGCTATCAAGATGCGCGCGGACAGTGTCGTAATCTCGAAGGTAGGCAGCGGTGTGAATGTCAACTACCGCCCCGTGTGCCAGCAGATAGTCTGCAACGTGCTCGCGGCCTTCGTGCCGTGCGACGCAGTAAGGCGTTATTTCGATCCCGTGCTGACTCAGATGACATCCGGGCAGATGTATATCGGCACCGCGTTCGAGAAGAAATTGTACCATCTCCAATTTCCCACGATATGCTGCTTCCCACAGCATTGTCCGACCGTGCGAACCGATAGTGTGAATCCATGCGGGGTTGTCATCCAGCAGTTGGCGAACGGTTTCGCGGTCGCCGCGCCCTGCTGCGGCAACAACTATTTTCAAAAAATCGCTCTGGTTTCCGGTGAGTTGGACTTTAGGCATTTATATCTTCCTTCCCTCTGGCGTATCAAGGTTTCTGACGAGTATCCGGTGCGGTTGCAAACCGCACCATAAGTGTCAATTTTAGAAAAAATAACCGCTTGGGTACCCAGATCCGGTAGGTTCGGTTTCCTAACCGAACCGGATACGACGCGGAAACCTTGATGACTTCAAACCTCTCTTGAGTTCCGTAGGAACGGCATCTGTGTAGAAATGTGTCTCCGCCAAAAACCAGGTTTCCCCGTAGGGGCGGCATCTATGATCGGGGCGCACCAAATATCGCAAAATATCCCTAAATTGACACCTATGGTGCGGTTGCAAACCGCACCATAGGTGTCAATTTAGCAGAAATAAGGTTGTATTTCGTGTGAGAAA
>VYCT01000302.1 GCA_009843785.1 Candidatus Poribacteria bacterium
GCATGCTGTATGTCAACAACATGACTATGAAAATTGACACGATAATTTCTTTATTTACAACTAAAATTTTCATAACAAACTTCTTTTAATAGTTTTCAACTGCAGGATGCGGCCAGATTATTGGATGGAAGGGTGTTATCTTATTACGGATTGATAGGGTTTCTTGTAGACACAGCGTCCTAAGGTAAACGGATAAATTACACCTATCATTTGTGAAGTTTGGGGGGAATAAGGTGAACAGTGTTGAATGTACGCGCCTTGATAGCGGCAAGTTATCTCTAAATCCATCAGGATTAACCGAAGCAAAAAGTAACTCACCAGCGGAGCTATTAGATATTGCCAGAATGAAAGGCGCGTATTAAGGTGTTGCGTTTGTATCATGTCAAACCTCCAAAGATTGTTGTGTGCCACAACACGGCTCTCTGTGTTGGCGGATGTTATACATTTTTCAGGATATGAAGTCAATTTTTTCCTTCATATACCAAGGTCATTTATGGTAGATTATGGAATTACGTATACATCCTTGACCAGCAGAACCCCTGCAAGAAGAAACACCCCAGCAAAAACACCCCCTTATCAGGCGGAATACGGTTCGCTCACTTGTAGAGATCAATATATTTTTCTAATTCACCATATTAATTCCGAAGCAATTTCAACAGTTTATCACGACGAACACGGGCATCAGCTAACTCTTTCGTTTTTGTTTCAAGAACAATTGGCAATTTATCCGGCATAGCTTCCTGTTGACGGATATTCATTTCCAGAGATTGTATTTTCTGATCCAGATGTTGTCAATTCCACTCTTAACCTTCCATAGTAACTTGTACAATCCGGCCCCCGATAATCATCATCGTCATCATCATCATAATCAGGACCACAATCTCTGATTCCAATCGGATAAACGCTGATACTGATACAGAGAACGAACAAAGATATCATTGCTAAATTAATTTTCATCTGAATGTTCACAACTTCGTTTCTGCTTTCGCTGAAGGAGAAGTTGTACCTCCTTTTTCTTTCGGTTTATTTCGTTGGCGTAGTTTGCAAAAACTGTGCCAACTATGCCAATCTGCTGATGTGTCATTGTGCATTCTATGAGTCCACGGACGATAAAACCTTGTAAAATCAGGGGTTATAGCATTCTATTGATTCTAAACCGAATGCGGTCCTGTTTCGCGAAGTCGTGTAAAGATGCAAAAATTTTTGTGGTACTTGCCAAAAATTTTTCGTTTCACAAAAAATTTTGGTTTTGCCAAAGTTAAGACCTAAATGCTCAGCGCATCACCAACGAAACCAGCACGCAGCAAGCGACTGCGAAGTATAGAAACCACTATCAACGAACCAGGAGAATCGGGGTATTTGGACGTTGTCTTCTCAGACGCATATCCAATTGCCAGAGGGCGGAGACGGGAGGTAGTGGGAACCACCTCGGTAATCCGTCTCCAACGTCCATTCGCAATCATAGGTGATTTTCCGAAAAAAATCGCCTAAAAGTTGCGACGCTGCTTAAAATATCACAGACATCAAACGAGATGTATGATATAATCAAACGCGCACTGGCAATCCTGGTTGGCAGTGCCGCGGTTCGGGAGTCTTGCACACTCGCCGAACCACCTATAGAGGGTTTTACGGATGCCAAAAGGTAATATATCAAAAAATAAAATAAATTACAACATTTTTTTTATTTTACCCCAATTTTTATGTGAATTTAAGTCGCTATCCAGCAAATTTTGAAGGGGAGCCAATATTTTTCGCGCATTTCGGACGATGCGGATGTTTGTTTCGTGAGGTTCCTCTACCTTCCCTACTGGCATGCAAAAATCGTGCCAACGCTTGCAATCTTCTGGTTTGCCATTGTGCGTTCTATGGATTCAGATATGATGCACGCTTGTAAAATCAAGGGTTTATAGCATCGTCCTGATTCTAAATCCAATGAGATCCCGTTTCGCGAACCCGTGTAAAGACGCGAAAATTTTTGTGGTACTTGCCAAAGTTTTTGGCTTTGCCAAAGTTAGGGTCTATTCAAAAAAAATTGGGATCTCGGGTGACCCTATAGATCGACGAATATGTGAATTCGGAAGGGGCACAAAATTGATAAGTGCAGGAAAGGGCGCGGTGAGTTTTCGGGAGATGTGTCAGCTTTTTTATTCGTTTTCCTCAGCCAATGCGCGATATTTATCCAAGGTCGGTACAGATATTTGGAGGCGTTCGGCAATGTCCTGTTTGGAGGAGTGCGGGATTTCTGCCTCATATCGCATAAGGCTAATATAAGCGGTGATCTCGGACATGGTTCCGGTCTGGGCGAGTTCCGATAATCTATTCCTGACATCTTCAGGTATTACGGGCGGTTCTCCATTAGGGGCTTGTGCGGGGTCTGCTTCGACAGCGAATGAATCTCTAAATTCTTCTGTGTGCGTATCTGCGTGTTCGTCAGGCTCATTTAGGTTTTCGACTGCTGTTTCGACATCCTCTTTTTTTAATTCTTCGTCTTCTGCAAAGATAAGTGCGGTTTCTATTACGTTTCTGAGTTCTCGCACATTCCCGTACCAATTGATATTTTGAAGGTATCTAATCGCCTCCGGGGCTATATCGGTGATTAATTTGTTGTAACCTTTGCTTAATTGGGAGACAAAATCATGCGCCAAGGGCGCGATATCGGCACGCCTGTTGCGGAGCGGTGGAATCTGAATCCGGAAGAGGTTAAGTCGATAGTAGAGATCCTCCCTAAATTTTTTTCTATTAACTGCGGTTTTAAGGTTCCTGTTTGTTGCGGCGACCACTCGGACATCCACCTCGATGATTTCTTCGCCACCGATGGGTGAAAATTCCTGCTGTTCGAGTACCCGCAGAAATTTCACTTGGACTTCCGGCGACATCTCGCTGACTTCATCCAAGAACAGGGTTCCGCCGTTTGCCTGTTCAAATATTCCGCGATGCTTCCGAATAGCGGTGGTAAAAGCACCTTTTTCGTGTCCAAAGAGCTCGCTTTGAATGAGTTCTGGGGCAAACGCGCCACAGTTGATGACTTTGAAAGGCTCATTTTTACGGGTGCTATTGTCATGAATGGCTTGCGCGATAATCTCTATGCCAACCCCTGTTTCACCCGTGATGAGGACAGTTGCTTCTGTCGGGGCGACTAGCTCTACGGCACGAAAGACCTCTTGCATCTGTGCGGATTCACCGATAATATCCCTGGTAACGTTCTGTGTCTGAGTCGCAGTTTTCTCACTCATTTTGTTTTCCTCGCTTTTTGATGAAAATCACCTTTATAAGATTTGGTGGTACTCGGCAAGTGCTAAGGAGAACTCACCACGTTTACCTAAGATCAATGCCTTCTGATGTCGGTATTCTCTATTCTGTGGATCAACATCGAGCTGAGCGGTTAGTCGTTGAATCTCAGCATCTGCGTTCGCACGAATCTCACTGAGTTTTAGACTCGTCTGTCCGTGTTCAATACAGTTTTGCAATCTTTCTCGGAGCCAGAGCGTGGGCAAAGTGCTCCGGAGCGTGCCTGCATAAGGTTCGCGATTGCCTTCAATAGCTAAACAGAACTCGTTAAGTTGACCGGATGCGCCTTGTATATTCGCCGAAATTTCTTCATCTCCGCCGCCCATTCTGAAAGTGTTCTCCGTAGAGAAGCATTTCCAAGTCTGTAGGTCGCTCCAGATGTGAGAGGCACCGCCGGTAATTTCAATTTTATGATAGGCGTCGTTGCCCCATTGACGATTAGAGGTTTGGCAGAAAGTGCAAAGGGTGCCCTGCGGAAATCTGAGGGTGCAGGCGATGTTCGGTGCACCATTTCTCGAAGCCATTACGGTTGCTTCTTCGGGCAGCACCGTATATTCTACAAAAAGTCGGCGGACGATCTCAAAGACAAGCTGGAAATGCGCGTCTCCAAACTTCAACAAGTCGTTGAAATACGGTACGCGTCCGATGCCGAGCAAGAACCGCATGTCCTGAATAATTCCGAACCCGGAACTACTGACAATCCGTAAGATTTCCTGAATACACCTGCCAAAAATGAACCGTGTTCCTGTCATCACAAGCCGTTTATGTTTTTCGGATACTGCAGCAAGGTGGAGCCCCTCTTCGAGAGAATCAGGAGGGGTCGGTGTCAAAACATTGATACCTGCAGCGAGCGCAGATTCAATGAGTTGGGCGCGCGGCACGCTTGCCACCTCGTCTGAGACAATAATAACTCCATCTAATTTGGGATGCGTTGTGTTGAACATTTCTTCAGGGTTCTCAAAGAAAGCACAATCGAAGAAGGATGCGAACTGTTCAACACGGGCACGGTTTTCCGGAATGACACTGGAATTTGCGATGCAGTTTACACGCAATTGAACAGGGTACAGTGCCCGAAAGAGCCACGGTTGTATCTGTTCTCCAGAGTAAACGACACCGATCCTCATAATCCCCTCCCGTAATCGTAATGTCTTTTGATTTCCTCCACTTCCGTGAGGTGTTCGTTTGCTGCTGAGGTCTCGGTTTGCGCCCACCGGTCAACAGCATTTTTTATTTTCTTGGTGATTGTCTGGTACAGCGGTTGGATTTCAGGTGCTGGTTTAGAAAGGCGTTTCGCTATTTCTGGGAGCGGCTTTTTTAGAACGGTGAGACACCCTACCTGAAAGTCAAGCAGACCTCTGAGTCGGAAAGTCAGTGCTAACATTCCCCACCATTTACTGTTCACCTCACCGATTAATTGTGCGCCGCCAATCAATGGGCGCGAGAGTGGGTTATTTTCTTCAGGTAAACACAAAATATCAACTGCGGCAGTTATGGTGAGGTTTTGAAGGCCTTCCCAACGTGAGTTACCACGCCAGACATCTGCCACAGAGAAATTGTGAGTCTGCTCTACAGCGCGACAGAACACCTCATGCTGTACCCTATTAGCGGCACGCCGATCCACTAAAAGATCTAAGGCAATCGCATAAACGTTCCGTCCATAAGAAACAGCGTCGTTAATGCGCGCAGTATTTATGACAGCTAAGTTCGGCCCTGACCTCGGTACCCGTAGTTTAGCTGAGTAAGCTGCTGAATCGTAGTATTTTAAAAATTCTTCTCTTGTAATTTTCGCCACATCCCTTCGAGAGTAATGTTCAGCCAGTTTCAAATTGCGGATAGACGCAGTTATAACTTGTTGTGTTTATAACTTGTTCTGTAGTATTCTATCAGAGTTTCAACATTTATTCAACCATTAAACTTTTCGTTTAGAGGCATTCAATTGTCACGAATCGCCCTTGTAGGAGGGGTTTCTAACCCCGATAGCTAACTACAGCGGTAACGAAATAGGTGCCCCGATTTGAGAGGAACGGTACGTCGCCTCTGCTAACTCAATGCCATCTCTGCCGATGCGTCCGTGCGTCGTTGGTTCTGCTTCACCAGCGATGCACTGAAGCCAATGGTCGATGCTTGCGCCTTTCGCTGCCATCCCCCAATATCGCTGTTGACGTTGCGCTTCGGGTCCGTTGCGATAGGTGTCATCATCTGGTACAGGCGCAGTGAATTCTTCCGCGGATGCCATGTCGTGTGTTTTCCAACGGAGTCCGTGCCGAATCAATGTTGCGGAGCCTTTAGTGGTGACGAGACCGTTGCCGCTGTTCCCGATTTCGGCTGCCCAACTTTTAATCATCATGCCGACCCCACCGTTTTTGAAATGCACAGTTAGCACGGCGTTGTTTTCAACGGCTTCGTCAGCGGGCGGATAGGTACCGCCGAGCGGAACATGGCTTGTAAACCCATAGACAGTGGAGGCAGGACCGTATAACCACAACCAGATATCGAGATTGTGAATGGCTTGCTCTACCAACATACCACCAGATTCTGCCTTCACAAATAACCACGGGTGCCGTTCTGGTGAAAACCAACCGACCTGATTAGAATATGCCATCTGGAGAGTGCCGAGTGTGCCGTCGTCTAATAGCGATTTCAGTTTCATGTATCCTGGATCGAACCGCATCATATAGGCGACCATCAGGAGGACCCCGGCATTTTCAGCGGCGGCGACCATCTCATCACCTTCCGCGACATTGCAACACATCGGCTTTTCCATCAAGATATGTTTGCCAGCATCAGTAGCAGCACGCGTGATTTCGAGATGCGGACGTGGATGAACACAGACATCAACAGCGTCTATGTCCGATCTATCAAGAAGGGCACGGTAATCTGTATAGGCATCTGCCCCAAACCGATCTGCCTGTTCATTCGCAGATGCTTCGTTGATGTCGGCGATCGCGACGATGTCTGCGCGTCGCGTCGGTTCTTGGTAATACGGTGCGTGGAGGTTGCGAAAGATGCCGCCGCATCCGATAATGCCGACTCTGATCTTATCCATTGATTTTTCCTTTAATACCTACGAAAATTGGGTTCGTAGTAGGGCGATTCATCGCCCGTTCCAACGCGCAATAATGCACATCGCATTTGGGCGAGTACGCCGTAGAATTGCGCTACTACAAACCGATCAGTTTATAGTGATGGCTTTTGGCTACGGCACACGGGGTGTACCTGCTACTTTAAGAATAGGAGGCGTTTCCCCATTCTCTAAGAGCGAGAGTGCTTCGGCGATGATTGCGTGTTGTAATTCTGGGTTGTTCGGTTCACCGAGTGGATGTCCAAAACCGTAAGGCACCGCTAAGGCGCGCGGCGGTTTTATCTTCTTCGTCAGACTTTCAACAAGTGTAATTGAAACTGTCGAAATTCCCACTTCTTCAACAGCACGTTGTATCAATCCTACAGACTGATTGCACATCGGTCAGACAGGGGTCAAGAACGCAACATCAACATCGTCAGCCTTGAGTATATGTCCGACTTCAGGCGCGGTTTTTTCAATGAGGGATTTCGGTTTTGTAATGGATCCCATGAAACTGAAGTGTCTATGGTTTAGCGCGCCGATTTTGCCTTCGATCTCCAATTCCCTGAATCTATCAAGTGGAAACGCGAGGTTCGGATCCGTTTCGAGACCTCGTTCATCGTAAGCCGCACTTTTATGTCCGTTTATAAGTACTTGTGTCTGAATAGCGTTTGGAATCTCGCGGTACGAACAATCGCCCTTCTCAAAGGGGGGCTGCCCATCGAGAAAAAAACCGGCGGTTGTGATGAGCGCGACGCGACATTCGTTCAACGGCAGGCACAACGGTGTGTGAGGAGATGTTTTGTAGTGCTTACCGCCGTAAAATTTCATAAAGAATCGAGATAACGAATCGAGTTTCCAGACAGATGCCATACATGCCTCATATTAGCCATTCGCGAAGATAAGCCGTTTCCTGTTCTGACACGGGAGTTGGACTATCTGCCCAGTGATGCCGCTCTCAATTGTGGCAAATCCGATTTCGTTGACAGCCGTATAATCGTCGCGGGCACAATGCGGAAGCGCACCGCCGTCAAGATAGTCCGTAATCTGTTTATAGGCAACCTTGAAAGGACTGGCGTTCTCAGGGAGATCAAGCGTATCGTTATCGACCAATTTGCCTGCTCTGTGGACAGTCGCGCCGCTGTAAAATCCTGTCTGAACGCTGCCTTCGCTGCCGAGAATATCGACAGAGAATCCACCCCGCGTTCCGTGGTTACCGACGTGGAAGCCGATGACCCCGCTTTCAAATTGGATGGTTGAACCGATAATTGCAGGTTCAGGTTCGTAAGGTTCTGGCACATCCCCGCCACTAGAGACGAATCCTGTCACGGAGACTGGATCGTAGCCTGCGAATTGACAGATCATATCTGTTGTGTGGATAGCGAAGGAGAGGACACCACCGCCGCAGTAGCCGATGACGGTTTGCACCTCGCCGATGAGTCCGTCTTTGATAAGCGATTGGAGTCGGATGAGATGGGGCCCCCAGTGGCGTGTATAGTCTACGACGATAGGAATCCCTTTCAAGTCGGCGCCCGCGGTCATAGTGTCGACTTCTTCGAGGGAACATCCGGCAGGTTTTTCGAGAAAGATGGCTTTAATGTCTGCTCTCAAGACGTTCTGCATCACTTGAAAATGATGCGGTCCGCGGACACAGACGGCAACGATGTCTAAATCTTCACTCTCAAGCATCTGGACATCTGTTTCGTAGTAGTTGATGGAGTTATCTGGGAATCCAGGGCCCCATGTCTGCTGGAATTCTGTTTGCCGTTCTGCTGACATATCCGCGACTGCGACCAGTTCGGTTGTCTCACAGAAACGGATGCCGCCTGCGTGGCAATACGGATAAGCGTCATCAGGCGTTGAATAACGGGCGGCAATGCTGCCTAACCCGATAATACCGACACGATACATTGGAATTTCTCCTTTTCCGAGGGTTGTCTAAGAGGATAGCATAAACGCGGGAAATTGGCAAGTCGGATAGGAGAATCGGCAGAATTTGGCTTCCTCACTTCCTTGTATGTGGGTTTTGCTTCAGCTTGCCCCAAAGGGTCGTCTGGGTGTTAGCAGTCGGAGAAACGGCAAGGAAACCGGAGGGTACCCATGCTGGAGAATAATCCATTGCTTGATGGTGTGTGATCTGGCGAGGTTTTCCAAGGGTGTCTGGTTTAATCAGGTAGATGTTTGAATCACGATTCGGGTTACCCCACGGATTTTCCAGTTCCGACATGCAGGCAATCCACTCTCCATCTGGGGACCATGCCGGTCTTTCGCTCCAAGTTTCCACCGGTGACACTCGTCGACTGTTTTTTCCTTTAGCATCCATGACAAAGATACCGCTCCGACCGTTCCATACCAAGTCGTAATAGGTAATCCTTTCGCCATCAGGTGACCAACTCGGTGCTATTCCAGTGGCAAGTTTTTTTACATTTCTGCCATCAGTATCCATGACATAGATACCGCCGTCGTCATTCCGGATGGAATAGAAAGCAATTGAGCGACTGTCTGGTGACCATGCCGGGCCTGAGTTATACCTGCCTTCGTTTGTGAGTCGTTGTAAATTTTCACCGTTAGCATCCATTTTGTAGATGTCATAATTCCCTGGCTCGTCGCCTTTCCTGTTGGATGAAAAAGCGATCCATTTTCCGTCGGGTGACCAAGAGAGGTGTCTTTCACTTGCTGGATGGTTTGTCAACCGGCGAGTCTTATTTTTATTTAAATCCATCACATAAATTTCGCCCTTATCATCTTCTCGGTGCGACACATAAGCGAAAGCGCGTCCACTTGGTGACCATGTCGCGGAATGGTCGGATGCTGGGTGATTCGTCAGGTTGCGCAGATTGTTACCGTCTGTGTCAATAATATAGATGTCAAGATTTCCTGATCGGAGCGACGAAAAAGAGATATACTGCTTGCCAGGTACTTGCGCACTGAGATTCATAGCAAACAGGGTGCTACTTAACACCAACGCGATGCCAAACGCTAAGTGTGCATATTTTGTTTTCATTTACGAATTCCTCCAAAAATTTAGTCTGCCACATAGGAAGTTGATGAGAAAAGTATAGCAAATATGATGCCAATTCCTAATCGACACATATATCGGGCTGCATCTTTGGTTTTCAGTCCTGTGAGCCGTTGTTCCGTCAAATTATGGATGTCGTTGTCCATAATTTGAACGTTGTAGTTTTGGATGGATTGTTGTATAGATTGAATTTGTGCTGCAATCGTTGTAAAATAATATTGAGGTTCATTAGACGTAGCACATCTATTGGAGCGTAACTATACTTATGCGACTTTTAATAGCAATCCATCTTATTTTTTTCATTGTTAGCAGCTGCGTATTCGCGGATCGGTGGTTATGCGGGACTCCGCTTCTGCATCAAGAGCACCTCGCGCAACACCCGCCTGAAGCAGTTCCGGCTGCACCGACTGCACCTGTTCAAATCGGGCAGACAGAACGATTTTTTATTCATATCCCTGAAGCAGAAGTAACAGCCACCTGTATCGCCAAAAGCGAACATCTCTACGTCTATATCGAAAATTCGGTGCGTGATATGCTCACCGATGTTGAAGCGGTCGCTATTGCAAAGGAATTTGACACACGCATCTACCCGAATGTCCGAAAATGGATGGGAACAGAATGGAAACCCGGACTCGACAGAGACAATCACATAACGCTGTTGATGCATGATGTCGGTATGAACGGCTCAGGGCTCGAATACGGCGGTTATTTCGCGCCCGCTGATCAGTTGCCGACGGCACCGAACAGCAACCGGCGTGAGATGCTCTATATGGACATTTTCCAGTTCAAAGAACGTTCTCGACACACCTTTTATAGCAGTTTGGCGCATGAATTCGCACATCTCATCAATTGGTTTCAAAACGGTGGGACAACCGATCAACGGTGGTTAGAAGAAGGCACGGCATCTTTCGTGGAATGGGCAGTTTACGGCAATGTACATACCCTTTTCGTTGACGGTTACCTCGCGGATCCTGGTGTCTCGCTCGCTTATGCAAACACGTGGGATGTCTATTACGGTGGTGCTTTTATGCTGATGCTCTATCTCTATGAGCAGTATGGCGGTCCCGAACTCATCCGTGGTATTATAGGGACGGATGCCCTCGGTGAACGTGGAATTGACGCTGCCTTAGCAGGTAGCGGGCGAAGTGAACGCTTCCCCGAAGTCTTTCTGAACTGGGGACTCGCGAATTGGGTGAACGCACAGGCAGGAAACAGGAAACTCGGTTATACCGGTTTGCGCAACCGAAAGGTGACGGCTGCGGTGCCGCGCGTCTTCAGTTATCCGAGCGAGATGAATAATATCAGTATTGACCAGTGGAGTGCACACTATATTCGCTTTGACAATCTCCCCGAAACGCTTGACATATCTCTGACCGGTGCGGATTCAGGAAACCTCTACGCCACGACCCTTTACCTGCCAGTTAATGGACGGGCAGTTGTTGCACCTATCCCGTTTGATACCGAAAATAGGGGACACATTCGACGCGAAGGGCTTCAACGAAATGGTGAGATTGTACTGATGGTGACGGCGGATGCGCCACAGAGGTTTAGTTATGTCGCTGTGGATGAGGACGCAGACTTTGAAATAGGCGCGCTGCGTGAGTGGACATCGGATACTATGCCTGATGTTGTAACTGATGCCGTTGGCAGTCGCACCCAACCAAGTATGTTCCCGATAGACCTGAAGCCGGAAACGCAGCTGGAGCCGATGACGCAAATCCATCTCGCCAGCGACTATACGGATATTGTAATGAGTGATAGGGGTGTTGCGTATCTTTATGCGGCGAGTCATTGGGGGTTTGAGATATTTTCGCTGGCTGAACCGACGCAGCCTGTCCGGATCGGTGAGATCGCTACACCCGGACATGCGCGATCTGTGGTCGTTGCTGGCGATATGGCTTATGTTGCCGATGGTGCTGCGGGTGTACACGTTATTGATATCGCGGTCCCGACCGCGCCAAAGGTTTTAAAGACGCTTGGCGGATTCACAGACGCACGCAAAGTACAGATTGCCGATGGCAATCTGTATGTGCTTGGCAGAGCACGGGGGATGCTCGTTTACGACGAAAACAATGTCCGCAACGCTCAAACACCTCGACCTCGGCGTTTCTTTCGGACTGATGGCACGCCAATCAATGTTATTATCCATGACGGTACCATCTACTTGAGTGATGATAGACGTGGGGTGTACATCCTCGAACCGAGCCCATTCGGCAATTTTGACTTCCGCAGTGTTGTGCCGATATTCGCCGCCGCTTATGAGATTGCGGAGACAGCGAATGCCGCGTATGCTTATATCGCTTCAGGGAACCTCACCTTGGTTGATGTTACGGACATTGAAAACCCGGAAACAGATTTCCGCTTAAATACGCCGGGGTTCGCAACCGGCATTCAACTTCATAACGATACTATCTATCTCACAGATCAACAGGCGGGGCTGCACATCATTGATGTACATAATCCGCAGCAGCCACAGCGAATTTCCTCACAACCTACGTTTGGCAATGCAACTGATGTCGTCATCCGGGATGCGTTGGCTTATATCGCCGATGGGAAAGGGGGTATCCAGACCCTTGATGTCAGCAAAGCTGAATCGCCGAAGTGGTTACACCACCATGCTTTTGGGGGTACTGTTTATGGGCTTGATGTCGTGGAAACAAGGGCAGGTGAGCGGACTGTCTATGTTGCAAATGGCGTGGGAGGATTGCGCACCCTTGAATTTACGACCCCTTATCACGGTACTTTGACCCGCAATCTGTCATTGCCTGCGGATACGCCTACTTCTAACGAGCCATTCGGAGCAACAAGCTGCACCAAAGTTCGTGTACGGGACGGGTACGGTTTTATTGCCGCCGAGACAGGTATGTTCGTTGTTGATCTCACGGCGAATACGATTCTGATGCATGTACCGACAGCTGCCCCTGTTGCGGATATCGCGCTGCACGAAGGCTATGCCTATCTTTGCGCGGAATCGCTAATTGTCGTTGATAGCCGGGTCCCTCAACAGAGCAGAATCGTTTCCAAACGTGAGATGGATGGGAGTGCGTATCGGGTTGTCGTTGACGCGGCTTCATCTTCATACACCTATGTTGCCGCGCTTGAGGGTGGGATGCATGTTTTTGACATTACAGCACCTTCAGTGCCGCGTCCTGTTGGGAGTTACGCCACACAAGGAAATGCAACCGGCGTTACACTTGCCGGAAAACGCGCGTATCTACTCGATAGCGGCGTTGGTGTGACTGTGCTTGATGTCTCAGATCCGCGCCAACCCAGATTGCATGGCGTATATGAAAATAATGCGCTTCCGATTGATGCACAGGTCGGAGGGAACTATCTCTATCTATTGGACAGCGAAAGCGTTCAGTTGATTGATACACGCACGCTGACAGTTACTTCGCGGTTTCGTGAACTCCAGTTTCCGTCTGAATTAAGATTAACAGGCACCGCCCTCTATATCGCGGATCTATATCAACTCCGCATCTTTCGCGTGCATCCGGACGGTTACTCACTCGCTGTTGAGGAGACGATACCGTCTGATTGGAGACCGGATGTCGTTAAATCTACGCCTGTCAACCGTTTAAGTCAAAATTTTCCAAACCCATTTAATCCAGGGGCCCCACCCGTTACTGGGAAGGGGGAAACATGGATTCCCTATCAACTCGCTTCAAATGTGAATGTGTCGCTCTATATCTATGATGCGCAGGGCAGACGTATCTATGCTAAGACGCTGGGGTACCGCAAGGCGGGTTCGCACACTGCACATTGGGATGGACGTAATACTGCTGGCGAACCTGTCGCAAGCGGGATCTATTTTTATTCGATTCAAGCTGGAGATTTCCACGCCACCCGAAAGATGCTCATCCGAAGGTGAAATTTTTATTTGATTTTTCCCTAAAAATATCATCTAATATTAGTTGGATATATGTTTTATGAT
>VYCT01000141.1 GCA_009843785.1 Candidatus Poribacteria bacterium
TGTTTTTTTTGTCAAATTTTAAACTTTTTGCAAGTCCAAAACGACTAATTCCGTTCTTTTTTCTCGATTCTGTGATCTTGAAGGAGTTCCGTAGCAAAATCACCGGTTACGGAGGTGACAGCGTTATCGTAGTGCTTCATCTTCGTGATAATCGTTTCCAAGTCAGGTGAAGCAGCATCACTGACTTGGTTTCCAATGCCTAACATCAACAACACGACTGCTAAAGTCGAAACACCGACTGCCCATGGCATCAACGGTTTGCTATTAGATGGCGCAACCGGTTTCAGACGCGCGATCTCGCGCATGATGTTCTCTGTAAGGTTTGGTGTGATTTGGAAGTTCTCTAAAACCCCTCTTATCATGGGTTCCTCCTCTTTTAATCGGTTTCGCGCTCGGTAGAGACGATTCTTAATCGCTGCTACTGAAACACTGATGCAGACCCCTCTATTTTACCACCAGTTCCGGTGACAGTCAATTTCTTATTTTGTTGAATTATGCGATTTTAAGTTGTTCCTACAGAGGATATACTTCAATCCAAAAAACGAAGGCGAGGCACAGGTGCCTCGCCAAACACATCATCGCGCTTCTCGGATTCAGTGTTATTCCACTATTCTCCGGAAATGCCAATGCCGTTTTGTTTCATGAGAGCGTGAAATTCACCACCTGACTTGAATGCTGAACCATCATTGGTGAGTCGAGTATAACGATGCCCCAAATTAGAGATAATCCATATCAGTTTTCTTGATTCGTCATAGGTTTGATTCCTTAGCAGAGAAATATCTGGGTCTTTCGCGTGAAATTCGGCGAGTTCCCCAACCAATTTTAACATGTCAAGACGGAGATTCAGCGTTCGAGGGATTTCTTGACGTAAAAATGCGACTTTTTCCGCTTTTGGCGCATCACGTTCTGGCTTTAAACCCAAAATAGGTGTATCGGAGCGTAGGTCTAAACGGAGTAACGCAGCGACATCCGTGTTTAACCGACATTGCTGCGTGTGGACCACAGTCCTTTTTAGAATGACTTGATCCTCGCGTTGCGGATCCGGATCCGTCAGTGGCGTATAGTACCTTTCAATTTTCTTGGGAAACCAGACATCCGGCAGGTATTCGTGATGCTCTATTTTCCGTGTCTCTACATAAATATTACCGACTTGGAACTGCATTGATGCCACCGGTCTCTTAGCGATAAATGCGCTATCCAATTGAACCAACCGGAAACCTTTGTTGTGAGAAATCCAGAGTTTAAGGGACTGCTTAGGTAAATTCAGTCGGATAACAGAAGTTTCTTCGCCGTTCAGTAATTCGCTGCCGAGAAGTTTACTTTCATGCTTTTCAAGGAGTTGCCAAAGCGGTTCGGTGAGATAAGCACTTTCACCTTCACCGGGATAAGTGAGCCAATATCTCGGATCGAGGTCAGAAAGAATATTCCGCTGATACCAAACCCCATATTCGAGATGATTGAGGTCATAAACCTTCAGGGTCGTATCTGCCTCCCACAAGATAAAATAGGATTTGCCAGTCTGGTTCTCTATAAGCGTGTAACTATCCGGCTGTTCACTTGCAACGATACGAACATCGTCCGCAAGTTTAGTGCCTTGTTGCTTGAACGCCTGTCGAATTGTTTCAAGTATCGGAGCCGCTTTGTCAGGTGTAACCTCAAGGCTAAAGAGCAGCTTTTTGTATTTATAGATTTCCCACTGCTGTTTTCCGTCGTAAATCTTCACGAGCGGCAACAGCCTTTTTATCAGCGGCACATCCTTATCTAACGTCGGAAAATCCCTTTTTTGTTCTACCCGGATTTTCTTCCCCTCAAACGTCAATGCATACTGCGTTTTCGCGATCCCTGAATCCATATAGTGCTCAATGACGAAGTCACCACTTGCTGAGACGATAGCACTATCATAGTGTTTCATCTTGTCGATAACCGTTTGTAAATCATGCGGCGCGGGATCATAGACTTCCTCATCAGATTCATATTGCGTCAGAATATCCGGTTTGGGTTTAGGGTTTAGCACATTCTCTACGAAACTCTGTTGGCCTTCTCCGTAATCGAAAACAGGTGTATCAGGCGGTAGACGCAGGCTGAGGAACGCTGTAACATCCGTGTTTATGCGACACTCCTTCGTCAGAAGGACATTTTTGTAAACGAAATCCGCTGCATCTTGTTGCTGTTCCGGTGATGCCTTTGGAACAGTGATCGACTCAATTCTCTTAGGAAACCAGACATCCGGTAGGTATTCGTGATGTTCAATTTTTCGGGTCGAAATATAGGTTACACCTGCTTTGTAGGAACTCCATTCTGTCGGATTCTCCACGGTAAACGCTCGTTCCGACTTAACCAGTCGAAAACCTTTGTCATGAGAAACCCAGAGTTTATAGGACTCAGCAGGCATTTTAAAGTCTTCCGTGGACCAAGCAGGGATATCAAGGCGAATCACGGATGTCTTTTCACCGTTCAATATCTCGCTCCCAATAATTTCGCTTTCATGTTTCTCAAGCAAGTGCCACAGCGGTTCGGATAGATAGGAATTGTTTGAACCGAGGCTTGGAAAGGTGAGCCAAAATCTCGGATCATAGTCAGAAGGCACCAACCACTGAGGACGAACACTATATTCGAGATGATAATCATAAACTAACAGCGTCGTCTCCCCTTCCAACCAGAAAAAGTAAGTTGTTCCTGTCTCATTCTCAACAAGTGTAAAACTCTCTGGCTCGTCGCCATCAACGATGCGGACATCGTCTGCGAGGTCAATACCGTTATGCTTGAATGCTTGTCGGATCGGCTCAAGCTCAGTTTTCTCCTTGCCGGATGGAATTTCAAATTCAAAGATCATCCTTCTGTTTTTTGCGCCCTCCCAGGAGCGTTCTCCATCCCAATACCCTATGATCGGCCATCCCTCTGCCTGCTCCACTTGGACTTTCCCACCTTCAAACATCAGCGTATATTCATTTTTCCCGCTTCGCTGATCTTGATGCCGTTCCATAACAAAATCACCGGTTACGGAAGTAACGGCATTATCGGAGTGCTTCATCTGCGTGATAAGCGTTTCCAAGTCAAGCGAAGCAGCATCATCGACTTGATTGCCCACCCCATTGTTCTTATCTTGTGCGTTGGCATTTCCGAGTTGCGTTCGGTCATCGGGTTCGGCTTCAAGGTTTCGCACAACAGGTGCGTCAATCAGTTCAACCTTCATCTCTGAAGCAGCGTTGAAACTGTAAGGTTTTTGGAAGCGTAATAAGGATTGATTGCTAAGACCGAACATCAGCAGGACTATTGCCACAGCGGAAACACCGATTACCCACGGTATAAATGGTTTGCCGCCGGATGGCGCAGCGGGTTTCAGACGCGCGATCTCGCGCATGATGTTTTCTGTGAAATTGGGTGTGATTTGGAAATTTTCTAAAGCCTCTCTTATCATCGGTTCCTCCCTCTTTAAACGTTGCTGCGCGCGGCGTAAACGACTCCGAACCGTGTTTGCCGATACGCCTAAGAACGCGCCAATCTCTGAACTCGACATCTCACCGAAGTAGTGCAATGTGATAACCGTACGGTCACTCTCTTGAAGTTTGGCGAGCAACTTTTTGACAGCTTCGCGTTGCGCTTCTGCCGTTACGCGCTCGTTTTCCGCAACGACATACCCGGAATAGGTCGCCTTTTGGAGGCGCGCATCTTCAAGCGGCTCTGTCCGTAAACGCTTCTTACGCAGCCACGTACTACAGTTATTCGCAGCAATCACGTAGAGCCAACTTGAAAAACTCTGCGGTTTCTTCAGCGTCGCTAATTCCTGATACGCCTTTAGGAATGTATCCTGCGTAATCTCTTCGGCGATATGGAAATCCCCAATCTTCCGCCACACGAGTGCGTGAACCGGTTTTTGATATTTTTTTACAAGCACCGTAAAAGCAGTATCATCGCCATCAAGAACGCGGTGGATGAGTTCAACATCAGTGGTTTTCATGAATATCCTCCAATCGCGCTATAGTGACGCTTTTTTAGGGTGAAGCTGGTGCATAATTCTGCAAAAAATGGGAGGGATTCATGTAAGGACGGGATTTAAAGATTTTCAAGATTAGCGGACTCGCGATAGACCGAGTTTTGGAGGTACAAGTTATAGTTCCTCAATATATTCTATCTCTTTCTCAATATAAGGTTTGAAACCTGGTTTAATGGAGGTGCGGGTAACAAGGTCAACGTTCTTCTTGAACAGATCTTCAAAAAAAAGAGCCAACCCCATATAATCTCGGAAAGTCAATCTTTCGAGTTCAACCAGGAAATCAATATCACTTGCTGCGGTTGCTGTTTCGCGTACGTAGGATCCGAACAATCCGATCCGTTTGACCCCATATTTCCGCAGGGTCTTCCGATTGTCTACAAGTTTCTGCTTGATGAATTTCTTGCTAAGAATTGTTTGATTGTCCACCTTAAATCCCCGCATTACCGCAGCAGTTTACACACCTAATAGAGTCTTCTGTATCGTATATCCTTTATTATAAAGCACTTTGAAATTTAAAGCAAATCCTTTGTGGAGACACGCCTACAAAATATCACAAATATTCCTAAATTGACACCCACGGTTCTTGAAGTTTAGCGGTCAGCCGCGCGTTTGAGGTCCCATAGCAGCACTGTTCCATCTTGCGATCCAGATGCGAGTGTTTTTCCATCAGGTGAAAATGCGACAGAAAAGACAATACCCGTATGTCCTTCCAGTATATCAATATTTTCTCCGGTTGCTACGTCCCAGAATTTAATTGTTCCAAACCCTTCCCCTGAGACGAGGATTGCACCATCAGGTGAAAAGGCAAGATCAAAAACAGCACCAGCCTTTCCGCGGAGTGTCATAATATCTGTCTGTGTTTCGAGGTCCCACAGCTTAATCTCTTGAACGTTTCCCCTTGAAGCAAGTATTCTTCCGTCTGGGGAGAACATGACAGGTCCGCCTCCGCCTTCCAGTGTAGTAATATTCGCGCCCGTCTCAGTATCCCAGAGTTTGACGGTTCCGGCTCTGACACTTGAGGCGAGTACTTTTCCATCGGGTGAAAATGCCACTGACTGTACTTCATCTGTGTGTCCTTTCAGTGTAATGGTATTTCGACCCATGAAACCGAATAAAGATTTGGTCGCGTGTTTTCGTAGTTTGACCTGATCCCCGGTTCCCCAAGCGAGCACCTGACTATCCGGTGAAAATGCTAAATCATTAATTCTCTCACCACGTATTGGAATAGTAGAGATATTTTTACGCGTGGCAACTTCCCAGAGTTTAATATCACGCCAACCCGCCGCAGCAAGTGTTTTCGCATCGGATGAGAACGCGACTGAGTAGCCGCCACCGCGATAGGTGTGGATATTTTCTCCAGTTTTGACATTCCAAAGTTTGACCGTTCCATCTCTCAACGCAGAAGCGATGGCGGTACCATCCGGTGAAAACGCTACGTCAGGAATTCTTTCCGTATGCCCATGTAGTGTAGCAAGATCTTTTCCTGACTCAATATCCCAGAGCATAACTGTTCCGCGCGTTCCACCGAAACGATCCGCTGATGCTGAAACAAGCGTTGCACCATCCGGTGAAAACGCTATAGATCCAGATATAACCTTTGTACCCCCCTCAAGCACATTAAGGGCTTCACCAGTCTCAATATTCCAAAGTTTAATGCCACGATATGACCCTCCAGCAACGACTTTGCCATCTGGCGAAAACGCTACCGAGAAAACTCGCTCCCTATGCTTGAATGTATGTAGATTTTGACCTGTCGGAACATGCCACAGTTTAACCGTATCATCCTGTGAACCGGAGGCAAGTATTTTGCCATCTGGCGAAAATGCTACTGAGAGAATAACCTTTTATGCCCAATGAGCGTCGCAATATTCTGTTTTGTTTCAACGTTCCAAAGTTTGATCGTATTGTCCTCTGCACCGGAGGCGACCGTTCTCCCGTCAGATGAAAACGCTACTGAAAAAACACGAAATGCATGTCCCTCAAAAGTAGCAAGATTCTGTCCGTTTTCTATGTTCCATAATTCGACGGTACTATCTGTTCCGGCAGCGAGTATTTTCCCATTTGGAGAGAATGCTACCGATTCAACACCGATCGCATTCCTTACAAATGTAGCGATATTTTCGCCATTTTCTACGTTCCATAATTTGACAGTAGCATCTTGCGCGCCAGAAGCGAGTATTTTGCCGTCTGGAGAAAAGGCAACTGCCCTAACAACTTCTGTATGTCCAGTTAGGAGTGCCATTTCACGATACGTCTGGGCATCATAAATCCAGATACCAGCACCCGTTGCGACAGCGAAACGTTGACCATCGGGTGAAAAGGCAACTGCTCGGTCTGAGCCACCCATAACACCCTTGCCGAAACGGGCAATTGCATTTTCAGGTAGACTCCACGTCTGGCTATTTTGAAATACGGGGGCATCATTGGGTTGCTTTTCAGAAACATCGTTCTCATCCGATACTGCAGCACCTCCGAGTTGCGTCCGGACATCCGGTTTGGCTTCCAAGTTCAGCACAATCGGTGCCTCAATAATCTCGACCGTCATTTCTGAAGTCGCATCGAAACTATAAGGTTTCTGGAAACGCGATAAGTGTTGATTGCCTATTCCTAACATCAATACAACGACTGCTACTGTAGCGGCAGCGACTGCCCACGGCACTAAAGGTTTGCCACCAGAAGGCGCAGCGGGTTTAAGGCGTGCGACTTCTCGCATGATGTTATCGGTTAGATTCGGTGTAATTTGGAAATGCTCAAGGGCTTCTCTAATCATTGTCTCCTCCTTTTGTAAACGGCGCCGCGCACGTCTCAAACGAGTTTTAATGGTGCTTACTGACACGCCTAAAAATCGGCTAATTTCTTCAACCGTCATCTCACCAAGGTAGTGGAGCGTCATCACTGTGCGTTCACTCTCCTTCAACTTTGCAAGCAGCTTTTTGACGACTTCGCGTTGCGATTCCGCCGCGGTTTTACTCCGTTCTTCAGTGACATGTTGGGAATAAGCATCTCCGTGTATCATCGTTGTTTCTGTGTCCTCCAACGGTTGTGTCTGTATCCGTTTTTTGCGGAGCCACGTAGCACATAGGTTCGCCGTAATCACATAGAGCCATCCAGAAAACTGGTTCGGATCTTTCAGCGTGTGAAGTCTCTGATACACTTTCAGGAAGGCATCTTGGGTGATGTCTTCAGCAATATGAAAATCCCCAATCTTTCGCCAAGCCAACGTATGAACCGGCTTTTGATATTTATTCACAAGTTCCGCAAAAGCGGCTTCATCGCCAGCGAGAACTCGGCGAATAAGAGCAGCATCATCGTTTTTCATCAGGTGCCTCCAGGAAGCGATCGTTGAATTAATAACCCATCAAATTATTATGACGCAAGATAGGGTCAAAATGGTTTCTTAATTGCAAAAAAAAGAGAAATCTTTGAAGAAAAGAGAGGTGGGTAAGGTAGGAAAGGGCGGTATTTTACGCCGCCCAAACAAAAAACATTATTTTTTTAATTTGAAATGGAGCATATTGCCGTCCCGCGTGTTCACGTATAGGGTATTTTCGCCAACGGCAAACCCCTCTACATGATCCGGCATTTCTGAGATAACCGGTTCCCAAGTACCGCTTTCCAGACGATAGATACCTGTGTTTTTGATAAAACCGTAAAGGGTATCTCCCGCAACAGTTAGTTGTTCCATATTGAGACGCGTTCCTGCTGCATTGGTAACAGCACGCCACTGTTTGCCGTCGTTTGACGCGGCGACACCTGCGTCTGTTGCTACATACACGGTGGATCCTACAAACACGATGGTTTTGAAGGCTTTAACAGGGAACGGCAGTGCCGGTGTGAGATCGAGCCAATTATTTCCCATATCAAAGGATGCAACGAGGTGTCCATCCCGTTTGCCAACGTAGATTGTGTTTCCTGAAACCGCAAATGTGAACCCCAGCCAAGTCGAAAGAATTTCATCAATCTTTTCCACTGACATACCCGCGCCTTCAAATGCCTTCATTGCTTCCCTATAAAGGAGTTCACCCGTCTCTTCCACGCCTGTGTCGTACCATTCGGTTTCGCCTAATTTCCATCGGAAGAGTTTAAAGTTGTATTCCACATAAAACGTGTTGCCGCTGACTGCAAAAGCCCCATTTATACCTCTCCGTATGAGTCGAATTTGATCCTGATAAAGGTCTTGCTTGTAAAGTTCTTCTTGCCTAAAAGTGCCACCTTGTGTCAACGTCTTAAAGAACTGATCGGCACCAACGAAATTCCCTTTCAAATGTTCAAGGAATGACTTACCTGACACATCTAAAGCACCTGTCCTTCCTATATTCCAAAAGCGACTTAATTCATCTGAGTCAAAGATAGGCATGTCTTGTATCAGCATCACTGTGTTACTATCTGCAGAGATGCGATATAAACCGGTTTTATGCTCGTTGCCAGGACTATGAGAACCCATTGTTTTGGCATAGAGAATACCGCCGAATTCACGTATCTGCGTAAAAGTCGGGAGTTCTTCTCTAACAGATGCTGTCATCGGTGTTCCCATCTGAATTGTTCTCCAAGATTTGCCGTTGTTGGTCGTTTTTACGATCTCCCCGCCGAACATCGCGTAAAGCGTTGGCGGCATATTTTGTCCTTTATATGCGATGAGATTATATATGCCACTCCGATTCTGTCGATTGATGTTAACCGCATCCCATGATATGCCAGCATCCGTGGAACGGTAAAGACCGTCACTGCTACCCACATAAATGGTGTTGTCGTTCACCACCACAGCAGAACTAAATCTGTCCATTGAAGGTGAGGTGCCGGGTAATTGTCGGGGCAGCCATGTGTCTCCACCATCGGTAGAGCGAACCATTCCGCGTTCCATTGCCAGCAGTGTTTCACCTGTAGCAACGAGTTTGATTTCTGGTGGCAACCCCATTACCTGCCAAGCATTTGTCGGTGTTATATCGTCCCATGAAGCACCGGAGTCTGTTGATCGGAATATCCACCAACCCCGTGCTTCCCCTTGACGAACTTTTTGAAAACTTGTCCTTTGCTGACTATACTTCGCCGCAACATAAATCTTCCCATCAGTCGTGGCGATTGCAAGGATTTCTCCGACAGGTACT
The DNA here is from genome assembly GCA_009843785.1 of Candidatus Poribacteria bacterium. Taxonomy (GTDB): domain Bacteria; phylum Poribacteria; class WGA-4E; order WGA-4E; family WGA-3G; genus WGA-3G. The sequence continues at coordinate 9,100 of VYCT01000141.1, forward strand.
GGAAATTCCACGCGTTCCCAGTTGTTATCCTTCAAGCGGTAGAGTCCATTACCTGTTCCAGCAAACAGTGTATCTTGGAACACGACCATAGCATTGGGTCTCTCCGGAAATCCAACGTTCACTGCCTTCCATGTCTGACCATTGTCTTCAGAACGAAAAGCAGTGGAATCAGAAAAAATAATATAAAACGCTTGTTGTGTTAGTTCCAAATCAAAAGCAAACAAGCCATAATCTATTGGGAAACGGTGAACTAATTCCCACGTCTTGCCGTCATCTTTTGAAGCAAGGAGTGCATTATTCACTAATAGATAGAGTGTATCATTCCACTTTTCGATAAGGGCGGCACGCCTATAATTAGCATCCAGTGTGTTAATATCGGTGATCTGTTGCCACGCTTTCCCACCGGATCCCATTTTGTAGATACCTTCATCAGCGACAGTGTAAAGTTCACCGTCAGATGTGACAGATAAAGCAGTGGCATCACTCCCTTTGAGGGGTTCCGCCTGAATCCACTGCTGCTTAGGGATAGAAACGTCTTCACCTTCCGCCTGCGCGGCAGCAAATAAGACATCATCCGGTTGCTGCCCTGCCCTATCGTTCTTACTCGAAACAGAAAAACTTCCGATCTGCGTCCGAACATCCGGTTTAGCTTCAAGGTTTAGCACGATAGGTGCTTCAATGATCTCTACCGTCATCTCCGAAGTCGCATCGAAACTATAAGGTTTTTGGAAACGCGACAAGTGCTGATTGCCGATACCTAACATCAATAGGACAACTGCTAATGTGGAAACACCTATTACCCACGGCACGAAGGGTTTACCGCCAGACGGTGCAACCGGTTTCAGACGTGATACTTCACGCATGATATTCTCTGTCAGATTTGGTGTAATGTGGAAGTGTTCTAAAGCCTCTCGTATCATCGGTTCCTCCTTCTTTAGGCGTTCTTGCGCGCGGCGGAGACGACTCCGGACCGTATTTGCGGATATTCCCAAAAATTCGCCGATCTCCGCACTGGACATCTCACTGAAGTAACGCAGCGTTACAATTGTGCGTTCACTCTCCTGAAGTTTGGCGAGTAACTTTTTGACGACCTCGCGCTGCGTTTCTATCGCTGTCCGCTCGTTTTCCGAAATGACATAGCCAGAATAGGTCGCTTTTTCTAACGCGATACTCTCTGTGTTTTCCAACGACTCTGTCCGCAAACGTTTTTTCCGAAGCCACGCTTTGCAGAGATTTGTCGCGATTACATACAGCCAACTCAAAAAACGCTGTGGCTCCTTGAGCATCGCTAATTTCTGATATGCTTTCAGAAAGGTGTCCTGCGTAATCTCCTCAGCGATGTGGAAATCTCCAATCTTCCGCCACGCCAGCGCGTGAACCGGCTTTTGGTACTTTCTCACAAGCACGGAGAACGCAATATCATCGCCAGCGAGGACGCGTTGGATGAGTTGAGTATCGTCGTGTTTCATCAATTATCCCATGGGAAAGGAATGTTCATCATTTCGGATTAATACCAGTGACGCGCCTTAAGGATCAAACTGGTGCATAATTCCGCAAACCGAACTCACATGAATAGATTGGACAATAGACATTATAACGATTCGGCTCATGTCGAGATTGAATGCAGAAGGAAAATTTAATCCTTGTAGTTATTGGTTTCGCTGATACAGTTGCATTGACTTTATACATGAGCCAACGATTCAAGAATGTGTTGGGTAAATGAATGCTTATAAAGTATCCTTGACAAAATGGGAAATATACATAGAATAGCCTGCAAAACAGACGGAATCGCGCGTATCTCTTTGCAACGTTCAACACGGAAAGGAAACAGTCAATGATTCAGACGGCTTACAAAGAAACATATCGTCCACAGTTCCATTTTACACCGAAAACTAACTGGACCAATGACCCGAACGGGTTAATCCACTACAAAGGCGAGTATCATCTCTTCTTTCAACACAACCCGTCCGGCATCAATTGGGGTAATATGACGTGGGGACACGCTGTCAGTCGAGACCTCGTCCATTGGAAGCAACTGCCCCATGCCATTCATCCTGATGAACTCGGCACAATCTTTTCTGGCTCTGGTGTCGTGGATTGGAAGAATACCGGTGGTTTTCAGACGGGTGATGAAGCAGTGCTTGTCAACTTTTACACATCTGCGGGGAACCATGCCCCGGAACCTGTCCCCTTTACACAGAGTATCGCCTATAGCAACGACCGAGGGCGGAGTTGGATAAAATATGAAGGCAACCCTGTCATTGAACATATTGTCGCAAGCAATCGTGACCCGAAGGTAATTTGGCATGAACCGACAGAAAAATGGGTGATGGCTCTCTATCTGGACAAAAATGATTATACCCTGTTCGGTTCAACAAATCTTAAGGAGTGGACGCGGTTATCTGACCTGGAAATTCCGGATACAGAATGCCCTGATATCTTTGAACTTGCTGTTGATGGTGATCCGGACAATACAAAGTGGGTCTTTTGGGGAGCAGCAGGAAAGTATTACGTCGGCAACTTCGATGGAACCACCTTTACGCCGGAAGGCGATGCACACCGGGCTGACTATGGTGCCAATTTTTACGCAGCACAGACCTGGAGCGATGTGCCAGAATCCGACGGCAGACGCATTCAAATCGCTTGGATGAGCGGTAGCAATCCCCCAGACATGCCATTCAACCAACAGATGAGCTTTCCATGTAACTTAACCCTCCGGACAACTGCAGAAGGTATCCGTCTTCACCGAGAACCGGTCGCGGAAATTCAAAACATCCATGCCTATACGCACGCGTGGAGCGATCTAACGCTGACACCGGAGGAAGATCCACTGGCGGGTTTGACGGGCGAATTGTTTGACATTCGCGCTGAAATCGCACTCAATGATGCCAGTGCTGTCGGCTTCAAAATTCGCGGACAAGATGTTCGTTATGATGTCTCCGAACAACAATTGACCTTCCTTGAGAGAAGTGGTCCGGTGTCGCCGCAAGATGGGAATATCCGTCTGCAAATTCTGGTGGATCGCATCTCTATCGAGGCGTTTGCTAACGACGGTGAATTGTCAATGACCTCGTATTTCCTTCCAGATTTGGATAACGCGGATATTGGCGTTTACGCCGAGGGTGGAGACGCGACTTTGGTATCGCTGAAGGTGCATGAGTTGAAATCGTCGTGGATGTGATTTGGCTGTCAGTCGTCAGCCATCAATTTCCCCCCAGGTCCGGTAGGTGCGGTTTGGAACCGCACCGGACTTCGTCAATAATAGCGCGGTTTCAAACCCCGCTATATTGAAGTTGGGAAAGAGGTGTTAAACGTTAAAGGATTCGCCGCAGCCGCATGTATTTTTAGCATTCGGGTTGGTTATTTTAAAACCCGAATCCATTAACCCGTCGTTATAGTCGAGCACGGAGCCAGCGAGATAGAGCGTGCTACGCGGGTCAATGAAAACTTTTAATCCGTGGAATTCAAACACTTTATCGGTATCTTTAGCGGCACCAAATTCGAGGTTATATTGGAAACCGGAGCATCCACCCCCGACAACCTGCATCCGCAAGCCAAGCACGGATTCAGTTGGCGCTTCACTATTACTAATAAGTGTGATTGCTTTTTGCGCGGCAGATTCTGTGACATTAATCATAGTGGTTACACCTCCTATTTAGACAGAAAATCAGCAATTGCGTTTTTTAGAACATTCTCAGCAACACTCGCGTAACGGAATTTATCTTCTGGCAGTCCGCCTAACGCTTCAGAGAGCTGTACAGCGTTAATTTTTTCTGCTTCTCGAATCTGTGTGCCCGTAACCAGTTCGGTGAGCGCAGAAGCACTTGCGATAGCAGTCGGGCATCCGAACGCCCGAAACTTCGCCGCAACAATGACACTATCGACGACCTTGAGCGTTAATTTTACCATCTCACCGCTGGCAGGAGAACCGACAGTAGCAGTACCACTGGCATCTGCAATCGTCCCGACATTGCGGGGGTTTTCGTAATGATCCGTTACCTGCGGCGTATACATGCGATGTTGCAAATCGGTCTGACGATTTATGTGATAAACTGTAGTCTACAATCTCATGATTGAAAGAAGTCTTTTCTAAATTATACGATATTTCCAGAGGCATGTCAAGTTTTTAATGTTGCGTCACTTACCCCCATTTTTTTTGGGGTTTAGAATATGGTTGATGTTGTTAG
>VYCT01000239.1:0-6701 GCA_009843785.1 Candidatus Poribacteria bacterium
ATGTTAAGGGTTTATAGATAGACTGGATCTTTCGATTAAACACAGCCCCTCCTTTTTCGTTAAATGCACCTGATATTAAAATTGATTGAGAATTCCAACACATTGTAAGCAAATCCTCAAATCGATAAGATACATCAATTACCTGAAATACAATCATCTATTTCTTCTATAATCTCTTGGATCTGATTTCTCAAAATCGGTAGTTCCGAGTGCACTATATCCCAGATAATATTGATATCTACATCAAAATATACGTGGGTTACTCTGTTTCTTAACCCGGCAATTTCCCGTCACGGAATGTTTGAATATCTCTTTTGAATTGAATTGGGAATCTTCTTGACTACTTCACCGATGATTTGAAGGTTTCGGATAACTGCATCGAGGCTCATCTGCTCCGTTTCAAATTTACCGCGATCAACGCCTTCAACATACGATGCAATACGGTCAATTGCCGCCACTGCGTTTTGGAGATATAGACCATAATTGGGCGACATACTCTATCTCTTTTTCAATAGCCTGTAGATTGCGATCACTCGCTCTTTATTTGTCCCCAGGTAACGGCGATTTTCCCTTCGGGCTTCACATCAGAAACGAGAAATTCCATGTCTCTTTGGATGTCTTTTTGGGATAAAGCTTCGCTGTAAATGGCGAATTCATCAATAACACCGTGCGCACCTGACGTAGTGGGTCTGTACTTAAATATGTTATTTCCTCCGATTCTTGGGGATTCATGAAATTCAGGAAATCCTGCGAACTCGCTCCGTGTATCAATCTCCTCGCCGTTAATGTAGAAAAAGGCATCACCGCCGAAATCCCAAGTTGCTGCTATGTGCATCCACGTATCTTTTTTAACAACGTCAGCGGCCTGAGCGGCGAGATAATAATCTGATTCCCGTGCGTCCTCTACGGCGAAGTGGAACTCATATTCCCGTTCCCGGATGGTGGCACCTTTTCCAATGGACAAGAAGACATCCGCATTGTTGGCATCAAATACCCTAAAGGTCCCAGCTTCGTCACCATTCCAATAAGGCTTAAACCAGAATAAAACGGTGCCCGGGTTGGTCATCAAGTAATCAAATTCAATGTACTGTTTCACGCTATCGCTGAGTTCTATGCCCATTCCGTACGGACCTTTTTTACTTGGGACACGCTTTGCACCACCCACAATCCTGCCGTCATTCCCATTGCCACTGGCATCTTCAGCGACCTTCGCTTTATTTCCTGTGAACGAAAACCAAACTTCGGGTTCTGCAGTATGGCCAGTATGAGAAAACACCATCAAGCCAACTATGAGTATCAAATTCAGTGTAACGAGGAAATCAATGTCACTTGCGGCGGCTGCTGTCCCGCGCACGTAAGAACCGAACAAACCAATCCGTTTGACACCGTATTTCCGAAGTGTCTTCCGATTGTCCACAAGTGTCTGCTTGATAAATGCTTTGCTAAGAATTTTTGGGTTCTTCATTTTACAAAGTCTCCACCCTCGCCTCAACCTATACACTCTATTGCTTCATGTTAACATTATAAATTATCTTGATATTTAAAGCAAATCTTTATATCATATTTGGCAAAACAAAGATAACTTTACCTCACTTGAGGAAAGCACATGACACCGAAACAGAAATATCTCTTTGATCTACGCGGCTACCTGCATTTAGAGAACGTCTTAACACCGGAAGAACTTAGTAACGCGCAAGCAGCCATCGAACGACTTGTACAGGCAGCACCAGATGAATTGCCGCCTGGAATTAGTCGAGGTGGTGAAGGTTTTTCAAACGGGTTTTCAGCGGATAAATCGCTCGAAGCGTTGACGCTCCATCCCACCACATGGCCCATCATTAAAGAGTTGACTTTCAATAAGCCGCGTTTCAATCGCGGGTCGCTCGTTGTTAATACACACAAACGCCAAGAGATGACACCACTGCATTGTGCAGGTGAGGGGTTCCGATGGACGCGGCGGTATGAAGTCAAAAACGATCAAATCTTCACGAATGACATCGTTGCCTTCTTTTATTTTACGGATGTCTATCCGGGGGACGGCGGTTTGATAGTTTTGCCGGGTTCTCATAAACGCAATTTTAAGCGTCCGGAAAACCTGTTTTTCCCTGAACCTGACAATCCAGACGCTCCCCTCCATCCGGCTATCGTCAATGTGACACCGAAAGCGGGAGATGTTGTGATTATTACCGAAATGTTGACACACGGGGTGCTGGTGTGGAAACCGAAGGATCGGGATCGACGGTTTTTGATCTTGCGGTATAAGACGCAGTTTTTTCAGGACGATCGCGGTATCCGAGACCTCTTTCCGCCAGAAGTGATGGAGAGACTCTCCGCAGAGACGAAAGCGTTGGCGGCTTACGCCTCAGAATGGGAAGAGAAGAAACTCGTCAAACAGGACACTGTGACATTGACCGTATAGATGAAATTCACAGGAAATACACAATGCTCAAGGAGTTAACAAAAAATGAATGGTTGTCCCTTTTAAGCATTCCTGAGGACAGGATACCGACCGTCTTGGTTCTCCGGGGAACACGCAATCTGAAAGTTAATTACGCTAAGTACAGTACTTTTTTCACGAACATTTATGAGGTTGGCTCACCGAATGGTATTTTCGAGGATGTACTGATTGGTGATTATAAGGACATCAGCGTCGGTTATGCTTCCGTGTACGGTGATGCGATGGCTTCTGAAATCACACATCTTTTCGGTGTGCTGGGAACATCGTTAGTCATACAAACAGGTTGCTGCGGTGCGTTGAACGATAGTATTCAAGCGGGTGATATTGTTTGTGCAACATCGGCATATTGTGGAGAAGGGGCATCGCAATATTATTTACCGCAGAAGCGGAAAGTCAGTGCTTCGCTCGACCTCGTTGAACAGGTTATGCCTTCACGCGTTGCCCCCGTTGAGATACACAAAGGCCCTATCTGGACGACATCAGCACTACTGGCAGAGGGAAAAGCAGAAATCCAGCGTTGGTCGCATCAAGGTTATATTGCCGTGGATATGGAAACGGCTACCACTTTCGCAGTTGCTGAATACTTCGGGATGCAACGCCTATCATTATTGTTCGTTTTTGATAATCCAAGCAAGGGTGAGCATATTCTCTTGAGCGATATTGAAAAGCAAAGCCGTAGGGAAAACGGAGAACAAGCCGTTATTGATACGGTCTTTGCTATTATAGAAAATTACGAAAATGGAAATCATTAAAGCAAAACTAAGTGATGTCAAAAGACTTGCTGAACTGAACAGATGCCTCATTGAGGACGAACGGCATCCGAACCCGATGAACATAGCCGAACTCGCCGAACGGATGAACGAGTGGTTGGCAACCGACTATATCTGCTATACGGTCAAGGAGAACGGATATATCATCGCCTACTGCTTGTACAGAGATGACGGTGGACACTACTATATGCGGCAGTTGTACGTAGACAGAGCACATCGAAGAAAAGGTATCGCTACGCAGCTGCTCGATTGGTTGTACGAAAACGTATGGACGGATAAAAAAGTCAGATTAGACGTACTCGCTCACAATGAAGATGCCGTCGCGTTTTACAAGCGATATGGCTTTAGAATCGGCGTTTATAGAATGGAAAAGTGAAATTGGCTGCACATTTGACGTAACTCTTTTATTAATGTTATCATATATAAACATAGTTTTGTTTTATGTATAGATAGATTGTAAGCCTCTTGTGAGAAAGTTGCTTAAGTATTGAGATCACCTTCATGGCTGAACACATTAATGGGATCAACCCCGACATCCTCAAATGGGCGCGCGAACGTTCTGGGTACACCGTGAAAGCAATCGCCGCGTTTTTGAAAAAAGATGCCTCAATCGTCAACGACTGGGAAGCAGGAGAATCTGCGCCGACTTATATTCAACTTGAGAAATTAGCAGATAAGTACAAGCGTCCCATTGCCCTTTTCTTTTTGCCTGAACCTCCCGAAGAACCGAATATAGCTGAAAATCTTGCGTTACGAAGTTCTGATAACACTCCGTTGGAGCCACAAATCCATATTCTGTTGAGACAGGCTTATGCGAGGCAACTTTCCTTAATGGAATTAAATCTCGGGACAAATCCATCGGAAAAGAAACTTTTCCGTGATCTGCAGGCGAAATCTGCTAAATCAGTTGCATCATTAGCACAACAAACTCGGATTTATCTGGACATAGACGTTGATACACAAGCGGAGTGGAGTGCTGCAGCAGAGGCACTCGAAAATTGGCGGGATAGCATCGAAGAAGCAGGCATTTTTGTTTTTAAGGACGCATTCCAAGACGACTCAGTTGACGGTTTTTGCCTTGTTCATGATGAATTTCCGGTGATTTACTTAAACAACAGTAGACCACCAGTGCGACAGATATTCTCACTCTTTCATGAGTTAGCGCACCTTTTAATCGGTGAGAATGGCATCACACGAAGCGGTATTTTTAGCAGTGGTGCCTTTAGCGGTGGTATCATACGTAGTACTAAGTTAACTTCCAAAGAAATTGAAGATTTCTGCGATCAATTTGCCGCTGAATTTCTAGTTCCATCTGACGATCTGAACACTCGTCTCAATTACTCCATTTACGATGATGATGAAATTGAGGAGTTGGCAAATCACTATAAGGTGAGCCGTCCGGTCATCTTACTGAAGTTAGTCAAAAAAGGTATTCTTACACAAGAGTATTATTGGGAAAAGATGGATCAATGGACTGAAGATTACAAACGCAAAAGAACAGATAGAACAACCTCAAGTGGTGGGAGTTATTACAACACTCGCGCAGCGTATTTGGGTTACAGATTTATGGAACTTGCGTTTGGAAAATATCGTGATGGACATTGTTCTATTGAACAACTTGCGGAACATCTAAACGTGAAGGTCAAAAACTTACCTCGGTTAGAAGATTGCCTATTGAGAAAGGCTCTACGTTAATGGCTTACGTATTCGACACAAATTGTTTCATAGTAATAGGGCACTACTATCCAGAGCAATTTCCACGTTTTTGGGAAAAATTCAATCAGGCGGTAGAAAATGACAAAATAATTTCTGTGCGTGAAGTTTACAGAGAATTAGATAGAAATGCGGCTGAAGATCACTTAATCGAATGGATAGAACTCCAGAAAAATATATTTGTTACGCCAAGTCCAGCAGTAACGCAATTGGTCAAAGAAATATTTTCAGTGCCACATTTCAAAGCATCGCTGCCTGATAGAACACAGTTGGGAAATAATCCTTTCGCGGATCCGTTCGTTGTTGCTCAAGCAAAGGTTATGAACTATTGTGTCGTTACACAAGAAAGTGAAAGACCGCGTGCTGCAAAAGTTCCAAACATCTGCGGGCATTTTGATGTGGACTGGACAAACCTGCAAGGATTTATGGAAAGAGAAAATTGGAGTTTCTAACGCTAACTCAGGAAACCTAAGGAACCAACAATGAAATACGATGAAATAAATCGCACGTTTGATTGTGAGCCGACGCTCACCGATTCACAGGTACTGCAGTATTGTCGAGACGGCTATTTGCAGCTCCAAGGTGTCGTTCCTGATGAGATTAACCAGCGGACGTGTGATTATCTCAACGGCGATGTACCGATAAATCCGTGCTTTATGCCGCCGGGTATGACGCACGCCGATTTAGAACGCATGCGGGATACGCATGAACCCAGTTCCATTATGTTGGAGGATTGGTATATTGAGCATGTGCTACTAAACCGAGAACTTGCTGGCGCGTTGCGTTCACTGCTTGGTAAGAACGTCGGGTTACCGGTGCTGGTGAGCAACCACCGTGTGGAGTGTCCGATGCCGGCACAAGGGTGGCATCACGATGCGGATCACGTCTTTGGACCTGAAACCAATTTTGTTGAGGTCTTCTATTTCCCACAGGATACACCGTTGGAAATGGGACCGACAGAGCTTTTAGCGGGTTCGCATATCCGCTCCACAAGTCGGGATATAGCAGAGAAAGGTGTTTCAAGCGAGGGACCGGCGGGTTCTTTTGTTATCCATTCGCAAAGCATTCTCCATCGCCGCGGTGAGTCTACTGCGGAAGGGCTGCGCCACATGCTGAAGTATAGCTACTGGCGGACAGTACCACCGACACGGGATTGGAAGGAAGAATCTGATTTTGATTTCCAGATGGCGGAGTATGGTGGACACGGCGTTGCGAGATATGTGGCACACATGTTCTATTGGCTCTGCGGTAAAGGCGATGAATTTCGTTTGATCGGTGGGCAAGCGTGGCCCTGGTCGAGCGTGAACCAAATTGGACCCTCTTACGGCTTCGGGCATAGAGAGGGGTATCTCCCGAATTGGCGGAAAGACAACCCAGACGATTACGCAGTGCCATAGCGGAGTGCACTATTTCTCTGAAATAACAAGCACCTGATTCGTTTCAATGTTCTGTAAAGTCTGGACTTTGCCACAGAGCCATCGCACTGTCAGTCTATCAACCCGCGTCGCGTCGCCTAATCCGAAATGTAGACGGAGATCGTTTTGGCTGAGGTAACCCGAACCGCTTTTGACCTCACGTATCTGTGTCAAGTTCCCAGATACGACCGTTACGCGCGCACCAATCGCATCTCGGTTACAATGCGTGCCGACTAACTTGACACTTAACCACCGCGATGTTTTGTCACTGTCGTTTCGCAAAAGAGTCGGTGTGTCTTTGAGGTTAGAGACAACAATATCGACATCGCCATCGTTATCTATATC
>VYCT01000239.1:6801-13283 GCA_009843785.1 Candidatus Poribacteria bacterium
AATATCGACATCGCCATCGTTATCTATATCGCCGCAGACAATCCCCAACCCTTTTCCATCAGCCCCACCTATACCTGCCTTTGCCGTCACATCTGTAAAAGTGCCGTCACCGTTATTCCGATAGAGGATATCCGTAGCACCTTGCAGTGCCTCTGGCGTGCAATACGTCCGAACGCCCTGCCGATTGCATTCGGGATTCGTCTCCAGATCAAACTGCACATAATTGACAACATAGAGATCCAGATAGCCATCGGCATCAAGATCAACAAACGCACAACCGCTACTGAATCGATCGCCTTCAACACCAGCGGACCCGGTGACATCTGTGAAAGTCCCGTCGCCGTTGTTGTGATAGAGGACATTTGCCCCGTAATTTGTTACATAAAGATCGGTGAAACCGTCGTTATTATAATCACCGACGCAGCATCCCAACCCGTAGCCAGTATCGCCGACAGCGGCTTGTGTTGTCACATCGGTGAAGGTATCACCATCATTGCGATAGAGGCGGTTTGTCGGCGGTATTGATGCGGTTGCCCCAGGCAAGTCGCTGCCATTCACGAGATAGAGATCCAAATCTCCGTCATTGTCAAAATCGAAGAGGGCAACGCCACTGCCAATAGGTTCAATGAAGTATTTTTCTCCACTCTCACCGTTGGCGTGCCGAAATTTGATCCCCAGCTGCGCCGTAACATCAGTGAATCGCACGGATTGGTTTTGTGAAGGCGCGGGCTGTGCGAGCGCGTGGAGGATAAAGAGAAAAAAGGTGAAACGGATCGTTGATATTTTCAATTTTTTGTAACGCCTCGTCTATGTATGTGCTATAATGGTTACCAGTTACCAGTTATCAGTTGTCAGTTAAGAGTTTTGCTTGTAACAACTCATCTTTCGGTGGCGTGTGCCAAGTGGTAATGATATGTTCTAAACACGAAATCCCTTTAACTGAGAGCTGACAATTACAAAAGGAGAAATTCTAATGTCTAATAATCTACGTTTTGGCGTTGTCGGTTTAGGTATGGGTATGAACCGCTCCGGTGTAATTCACAGCACGGACGGTGCAGAGCTCGTCGCTGTAGCGGATCTGGTCGAAGATCGGCGTAAAGCGGCTGAAGAACGTTTCGGCTGCGAAAGCCACGACGATGCGCTTGAGATGTTCGATCGCGACGATATTGACGTGGCGATGATCATGACTCCGAGCGGTCTTCACGGCAAATTCGGCGAGGAAGCCGCACGCCGCGGCAAACACGTCATCACTACAAAACCGATGGATGTCAGCGTCGAAAATTGTAACTCCCTCATCAAAACTTGTGAAGACAACGATGTCAAACTACTTGTCGATTTCGGTGAACGCTACGGTACACACAATCGCCGCATCCAGCAAGTCCTGGAAACAGGAGGTCTCGGTAGACCGTTGCTCTGCGAACTCCGTATGAAATGGAAGCGTCCAGATAGCTACTACGTCGGTTGGCACGGCACCTGGGAACTCGATGGCGGTGGCTCTATCATGAACCAAGGCGTGCATTACATTGATTTAATGCTCTGGTTCATGGGTCCCGTGAAACGGGTCATCGGTGCACATTTTGATGTCTATGACCACGAAAATTGTGAAACTGAGGACATGACCTCGGCGATTCTTGAATTTGAGAACGGCGCGCTTGGACATGTCCTGACCACAACAACGTACCCCGGTGGTAACGTCTCAATGATTCACATCCACGGTGAAAAAGGGATCATTGGTCTCGGACCGGAGATGTGGTCATTCGCTGATGACGATGAACCGGACATTCAACTGCCACCTTATCCGGGTAATGTGATTGAAGACGCACTCCGTGTTATCAACGATGGCGCGGCTCCAGCAGTCGATGGTTATGAGGGCAGACGCTCTGTCGCGCTCAATATGGCTATCTACGAGTGCGCACGCACCGGTAAAGCCGTTGAATTGTCATAATACAGAGTTTTCAGTTTTCAGTTTTGACCAAGAACTCGTGCCTTAGCAAAATTATCTGTAGACGAGTTCTTGGTCAAGGTTGTCGGTTAAGAGAGACTTTTGATAAGAATCTCCCCACTGATAACCGACAACCGTTTAAAGTTGAGCGCGCCTGGCTACATCCACATCACACTTGCAATTCAGGCAAAAATTCAGTATAATATCTACTGACAAACCAGAGATGCATCTGATAGATATTTAAAAACGGACTCCCTCGCGAAGCCGCACCAAATGTAACAGAAAACCATTTTTTTGACATCGTGAAAAAAATGAGCAAAAAGGCCCATAGTTAAAAACATGAAAACCGCGAAACTGATTACGATGGGATGTAAAGCGAACCAATACGATACGCAATCCATGCGTGAGACACTCCAGCGCAACGGCTATAGACTTGTTGACGCGGAGATACCGGGACAGCAGACAGACCTCTATCTCATCAATACATGTACAGTAACGAACGTCGCCGATCAGAAGGCACGGCAAGCGATTCGGCGGGCGATCCGACAGCATCCGAACGCGAAAGTGCTCGTCACAGGCTGCTATGCCGAAAGCGATCGTGCGGCAATCGAAAAGATACCGGGTGTTACGTTCGTTTTCGGTAACAGAGAAAAGGCTGATTTTCAGGACTATTTGGATATATTGAATGCCGAAATGCCATCATCCACTGAAGAAACACCTCACACACCGAACCCACTTCTCTCCATAGCACCGGTACAGCACGATGCTATCCGTGAACACGCACGTTTCAGCAAAGGCGTTAGCGATGCTGGCAAACGCACGCGCGCACTCATCAAAGTCCAAGATGGCTGCAGTGCCTTTTGCACCTACTGTATCATCCCGTACGTACGCGGTCGGATGACCAGCCGTCCGCTCAATGACATCGCTGAGGAAGCCCATCGCATCGCTGACAGCGGTATCAAAGAGGTTGTCATCACCGGTGTGCATCTCGGAGCCTACGGTATGGATACCGGTAGAGACAAGGACATCGCCGATATTTTAGAGCATATCCACGATATTGAAGGCATCGAACGCATCCGCTTCAGCTCAATCGAACCGATGTATTTTCCTGATACCCTCGGTGCGCGGATGGCGGCACTCCCGAAATGCATGCCCCACTTCCACCTCCCACTGCAAGCCGGTTCGGACGCGGTATTGCGACAAATGCGGCGCCGTTATACGACAGCAGCGTTTGCGCATCTCGTTGAAAACTTACGCCGTGTCTTCGGCGATGATGTCGGGATTACGACCGATATTATGGTTGGGTTTCCCGGCGAAACGGATGCACACTTCGATGAATCATACCAATTCGTTGAAGAGATCGGCTTCAGTCAACTGCATGTATTCCGCTACTCGCCCCGAAAAGGAACTCCCGCGGCAACCTATCCGGATCAGGTGTCACCACACATCTCTGCTGCACGGAGCCGAGCGATGATTGGGCTTGGTGAACGCCTCAATACAGCGTTTCGACAACGGATGCTTGGGAAACAGAAAGAGGTGCTGATCGAAGCGAGCAGAGAAGGCGAAAACAACCGCCTCGCCGGTTTCACGGACAACTATCTCCGCGTCCTCGTGGATGCTCCAGAAAGTGCAATCAATCAGATACAGCGCGTCACCTTAGGTTCACTAAAAGGCGACTGCATCGCTGCCGCCTAACCCTCAGACTCTTCCGCTTTTGCTTTCAGGTCGTAAAGGATATTCACTGCATCTAACGGTGTTACCTGCGTGAGTTCCAAACGTCGGATCTCTTCGACGAGCGGATGCGTTTTCGGTGTAAAGAGTGCCATCTGCAGCGCATCGCTTTGCATCGTTTTTCGTGAGATACGGCGGCGGGGTTTCGGCATTGTCGGATGCGCTTTCGGCGGTTGTCCAGCTGCCCCGTCTGCTTCAACACTGAGGTCTTGTTGTTCAAGCACCTCAAGTATCTGTTGTGCGCGTGTAATCACGGCTTGGGGTAACCCGGCGAGGCGTGCGACATGGATACCGTAACTCTGGTCTGCTCCCCCGGGAACGACTTTTCGGAGAAATGTCACCTTTTGCCCATCTTCGTGGACAGCGACGTTGTAGTTTTTCGCGCGTTTATATTTGCTGGCGAGTTCCACCAACTCATGATAGTGTGTCGCGAAGAGCGTTTTCGCGCCCATCCGTTTCTCATCCAAGAGATACTCCGAGACCGCCCATGCGATACTGAGTCCGTCAAACGTGCTGGTGCCGCGCCCGACTTCATCAAAGATGACGAGGCTGTTACGGGTGGCGTTGTTGAGGATATTCGCCGTTTCGTTCATCTCAACGAGGAAAGTACTCTGCCCCATCACGAGGTTATCTGACGCGCCGACGCGTGTGAAAATCCGATCGACCAAACCGATTTTCGCTGCAGCGGCAGGCACGAAACACCCGACCTGTGCCATCAAAACGATGAGTGCCGTTTGACGTAGATAGGTGCTCTTACCGCTCATATTCGGTCCTGTGATGATATGTAATTGCTCGTCATCACAATTGAGGAGTGTGTCGTTCGGAACAAACCCCTCCTGTGTAAATAGCTGCTCAACGACGGGATGCCTGCCGTCGCGGATAACGATCTCGTCTACAGCTGCGACCGTCGGTTTCACGTAGTTGTATTTCGATGCGATATACGCGAAATTGGCGAGCACATCAATCATCGCGAGTGCAGCCCCGATTTTCTGGACGGTCTCCGTCCATTTCGACACCTCATCTCGGATTTGACAGAAGAGTTCATATTCCAAAGTCTGGATCCGATCCTCTGCGTTAAGGACTTTTGCCTCCTGCTCTTTCAGCTCAGGTGTAATGAACCGCTCGGAGTTCCGAAGTGTTTGCTTGCGGATATAGTGTTCAGGCACCATACTCAGATTTGGCTTCGTCACGTCGATATAATAACCAAAGACCTGATTAAATCCGATCTTCAAGGACTGGATACCGCTGCGTTTGCGTTCTTCTGCTTCCATAGCGGCGATCCACTCCTTCCCTTGCCCGACAATCTGTCGAAGGTCATCGAGTTCTTCGTTATACCCGTCGCATATTACACCGCCTTCACGAACCGTTACAGGTGGGTTCGGATGGATACCGCCTTCAACCAGCTCGACTAACTCAGGCAGCGGGTCTAAGGTGTCATTGAGGGATACCAACAACGCACGACTACAGTTTTGCAGTTGCGCTTTGACATTAGGAATCAGGCATAATGAGTCCTTGAGCGAATGTAGGTCACGTCCGTTCACAGAACCGAGACTGATCCGCGAAATGAGGCGTTCAATATCGTACATCTGTCCGAGTGCCTCGCGGAGTTCCTCCTGTAAGCCGATCTGGGTTTTCAGTTCATCAACTGCGCTGAGCCGTTCCTGAATCTCTTTTTCATCAAGCAAGGGCTGCAAGAGACACTGACGCATCTTTCTACCCCCCATCGCTGTCACCGTCTGATCAAGCACTTCAAGGAGCGTGCCTTTTGTGGAGCCGTCGCGAATAGAGGTCGTAAGTTCCAAGTTGCGCTGCGTATCGGCATCGAGTACCATAAAATCCGAAAGCGTGTAGGTGTGCAGCGAAACGATGTGTTCAACTTCCTGTTTCTGTGTTTCGTTTAGGTAATAGATAAGCGCGCCAGCTGCAGAGATAGCAGTGTGGAGGTGTTCACACCCAAACCCGTCGAGCGAAATCGTCTGGAAATGTTCGAGGAGTTCTGTCCGAGCCGTATCGTAGTCAAACCGCCAATCGGGTAGGTCATTGAGCGTCGCTTTGAGTTCGGTTTTGAGGCGGTCAGACATCTCCGCATCTTCAAAGGATTCCGAAAAGAGGCACTCTTTTGGCGAAAAACGGTGTATTTCTGCCCAGAGCCGTGAAGGGTCCGTGAGTTCTGTTACGAGAAATTCGCCTGTAGAGAGATCGGCAACAGCGACACCGTAGACCTCTTTGTTGAGATAGATCGAGATGAGATAATTGTTCTGTTTATGTTCAAGGACTTTCGGGTCGGTCACGGTGCCGGGTGTAACGATCCGGACGACATCGCGTTTGACGAGCCGGTTTTCATCGCGTGCGACTTTTGCGTCCTCGGTCTGCTCAAGAATAGCGACTTTATGTCCGGCTTTGACGAGTTTGTAGAGATAGGAGTCGAGTGCGTGGTGTGGGATACCTGCCATCGGTGGTGGCGGAGATTTCTGGTTTTTATGGCTTCTCGTTGTCAAGGCGATCTCAAGGAGGCGTGCGATGAGTTCCGCGTCTTCAAAGAAGGCTTCATAAAAATCGCCGACCCGGCACAGGAGGATCGCATCTTCGTGCTGTTTTTTTACCTGTTTGTAGAGCTCCATCATCGACAGGTCGGACGGTTTTGAACGTGGCATAGAGTTTTCCTTGCTATAATTTACGTGGTTGTCTTTTATGCGAGAGGTTAACTTTTAATACCATAGCACATTTAGAAGTTTATGTCAAATCTATTTTAGCGAGTCACTTACCCCCATTTTTTTTGGGGTTTAGAATATGGTTGATGTTGTTAGGT
>VYCT01000221.1 GCA_009843785.1 Candidatus Poribacteria bacterium
AGTTTAAAGCACTTTTTTACAACTTTTTCCAAGTCCAAAACGACTAATTCCGTTTTATTTTACCAACATTTACGGTTAGGCACGTTTTCGCAGCGCGCTGGTTATTCTTCGGTCTACTCTAATTGCGCTGAACACTATTTTGAAACGCTAAAACTCCCATTTTAATTTTAACAATGTGGTGCGGTTATGCCAAACGAGTACTCCGGTCGCTGTACCGATTGCTGCACCGACGACAACATCTGAAGTATAATGTCGTCCTAAATAGACCCGCGAGAAACTAACGAGTCCGGCACCGATATAGAGTGGAATTCGCCATTTCGGATACCGATATCCTAAAATTGTCGCAACACTGAACGTAATGGATGCATGCCCTGATGGCATTGCTGGATTCCCGAGTGTTTCGTCAAGCGGTCGTTTCCTGCCAAGCAATCTTTTCATACCAAACGTTATGGTCCCCGCTCCCATATACGCGGAAAATAAAAGTTTTCCGGTTTCCCGATGTGAGTCACTCCCGTACGCCATGAGCAGAGCTGATGCTCCCATTACTGCCCGATAGTCTCCAAAATCTGAGATGCTTTCCATGACTGTCCACGTCGGTTGTTGGTGTGGGGGTGCATCATAGATACGATCAAAGAGTGTTTGGTCCCAGCGTGATAAGAAGTTTTCAGCAGTTGCATCTGAACCTGTTATAAAACTGTAGAGGATCAGGCTGCATATAAACCACGGTTTAAAGCCTCTCGCGAAGATGTAACTGACATACCGATACTGCATTATGAAATTCTGCTTGACCTATGAGTTTGTATCTTTTATAATTTCGTGAGGTACGAAATCCTGTATTACCCTCGCACATTGGAGATAAAAAGATGCAAATCCGCAATGCCGTGGTTGAGTATAATCTGGAGGAGGCGGCAGCGACACTCGATATCTCACCTGAAGTTCTCAAATGGGCCGTTGACGCTGAACACCTGCAGTGTTACTATCGACTCGGCAAAAATGATTATCGGTTCCATGAAGCGAGTCTCCGCGCCAATAAGGAATTGCTCTTAGAAGACGGTTATCTCACTGAACTACTCAATGCGTTTTCACTTTCAGAGACTACCACGGTGCCTGACGCTCAGGAAGCGGATCCACCGTCGAAGCGATCCGATCCATAGTCCTCTTCTGCTCAGGATTTAAGCGAATTTAATAGGCGCGCTGATGCAGCGCGCCTTACCGGAAAATGGTTTGAATCTTTCCCATTTTCGTTAGTTTGCTTTAAGCCTGCCCCAGGTCGTCGCAAGTTTACCTTGCGCTTCCACTGCGGTAAACGTTGCGGCAATGCCGTTGCTCATGATATTCTTGACCTCTTCCTCAGATAAACCGCGTTTCCAGAGGTTAAAGTCATCCATGAGTCCGGTGAAAGGACGGTTATTGTCAATGTTGTAGCCGACACGTGCGCCCTGCCCCCAGTTGTCTGCGATCGGCGTGTCAAGGCGGGCCGCTTCTTCACCGACCTTTTCACCGTTGATGTAGAGGACGGCTAATGCGTCCGCGCGACTGTACGTGCCAGCATAATGTATCCATTCATTTGCCTTATTTTCACCTGCCCGTATATCAAATATCGTCCGACCGGGGTTAGGCCCGCGATTGAGCCACCGATAATTTCCATCGCCGCGTGCTTCGGGGTGTATGAGCCATGTGCCATCGGTTGCGCGTGCGTTGAAGATTGCCATATCTGATACGGCTTCAACGTTAATCCACGCGAGAAGGCTCATCCCTTCGATAGGGATGTCATCAGCCTTAACGTTGGGACCATCCAAATCTAGGAAGCTGCCGGATGCGAAATGGGCGGCTTTTCCGAATTTCCCGTCATTAGATTGTGTGACATCTCCATTAATCTCGCCGTCGTAGCCACGTCCGGACTTTTCAAGGACGGTATTTCCGTCGAAGTCTTCATAGTCGAAATAGAGCACCAAATCTGGGTCTAAAATCTGAGCGGATGCTTCTTGAATTTCTGCTATAAGCAGACAGAGTGTGCCTATCAAAAGTAAGCACATGAAATAAGTGGTTCGTATAGGATTTCGTTTCATCTTTTAAGGTCCTCCTTTAGATGAATCATTCTTTTACTTTGATGCCTTAAGTTTTCCCCAGGTGGTTGCGAGTTTCCCTTGTGCTTCGACAGGAAAAAATGCGTCAACACCATCGTTCATAATGGTATTGACTTCTTCCTCTGTTAACCCGCGTTTCCAAACATTAAGGTCATCCATGAGTCCGGTGAAAGGTCGCTTATTGTCAATGTTAAAACCGACACGTGCCCCTTGTCCCCAGTCGTCTGCGATGGGTGTAGGGACGCGAGCTTTTTCTTCACCGACATTTTTGCCGTTGATATAAAGCACGGCTAATCCGTCAGCACGGCTGAATGTGCCAGCGTAATGCTGCCATTCATTGGCTACGTTTTTACCAGCGCGGATATCGAATATGGTTGAGCCAGGACTTCGATTGAGCCACCGATAATTTCCGTCGCCACGCGCTTCGGGGTGTACGAGCCATGTATTATCCTTCGCGCGGGCGTTGAAAATCGCCATGTCTGAGATAGCTTCAACATTAATCCACGCGACGACGCTCATGCCTTCAGTGGGAATATCATCAGGTTTAACATTGGGACCATCTAAATCGAGGAAGCTGCCGGCTTTAAAATGGGCGGCTTTTCCGAACTTCCCGTCATCGGATTGTGTGATATTCCCATTAATCGTACCGTCGTAGCCACGTCCAGATTTTTCAATGACGGTATCTCCATCAAAGTCTTCGTAATCGAAATAGAGCACCAAATCTGGATCTAAAATTTGAGCCGATGTGTCCTGCATTTCTGTCATAAACATACAGAGTGTGCCTATCAGAAGTAAGCACATCAGATAAGGGGTTCGTATAAAGTTCCGTTTCATCTTTTAAGGTCCTCCTTTAGATGAAATATTCCTTTTACTTTGATGCCTTAAGTTTTCCCCAGGTGGTTGCGAGTTTGCCTCGTGCTTCGACAGCAAGAAACGCTTCAACGCCATCGTTCATAATCATATTGACTTCTTCTTCTGTCAGTCCGCGTTTCCAGACGTTAAGGTCGTCCATGAGTCCTGCGAAGGGACGGTTGTTATCGATGTTATAGCCGACGCGGGCTCCCTGATCCCAATCGCCTGCGATAGGCGTGTCAAGGCGAGCCGCTTCTTCACCGACGTTTTTGCCGTTGATGTAGAGCACGGCTTTTGCGTCAGCGCGACTGTATGTGCCAGCGTAATGTATCCATTCTTTGGCTTTGTTGTTCCCTGCCCGGATATCAAATATCGTCCTATTGGGGTTAGGTCCCCGATTGAGCCACCGATAATTTCCATCGCCGCGTGCTTCTGGGTGAACGAGCCACGTGCCATCGCCGGCGCGGGCATTGAAAATTGCCATATCTGTGACGTTTTCAACGTTAATCCACGCCACGACGCTCATGCCTTCGGTAGGGATATCGTCGTCAGCAATGTTGACACCATCTAAATCCAGAAAACTTGTGGATGCAAATTCAGCGGCTTTGCCGAACTTTCCATCATCAGACTGCGTAACCTTACCGTTGATCTCGCCGTCGTAGCCACGTCCGGATTTTTCAATGACGGTATCCCCCTTGAATTCTTCATAATCGAAATATATTACTAAATCTGGGTCTAAGGGTTCAGTTGATGCGAATTCTGCCGTGTGTAGACAGAGAACTGCTATCAGAAATAGGCACATCAGATAAGTGGGTAGTTTACAAACTGATGCTAAAGATCTTAAATTCCGTTCCATTTTAAAATCTCCTTTGATGAACGATTGGTTCAATTTTTTACAAACGACTACTTGTATTATAAAGTTTACCACTTTTCGGTTCGTGTGTGCAACGGAAATCGAAAATTTTCTTGATTTTAACTTCAGTTTACGGTAAACTGATTTAGGATATAGCTAGAAAAATTTAAGGTATCGAAAGGGAGCTCAGGTTGCAAAGTGTAGGAATTATCCCGGCTCGCTATGCCTCAAGCCGTTTTGAGGGAAAGCCGTTGGCGAATCTTCTTGGGAAGCCGATGGTGCAGCATGTTTATGAAAGTGCGTGTCGTTCGGAAACGCTGGATGCAGTGATTGTCGCAACGGATGACGAGCGAATTTACGACGTTGTAACCCAATTCGGTGGAAACGTTGAGATGACCGGTGCGTGTGAAACCGGGACCGAACGCGTTGCTGTTGTCGCGGAGCGGTTGAAATGTGATATTGTCGCCAATATTCAGGGGGACGAACCGTTACTCAAACCTGCCCAGATAGACCTGATGCTGCGCCCTCTCCTTGACAACCGAGAGGTGCAGGTTTGCACATTAAAACAGCGGGTTAAAACGGCTATAGATTATCGGGATATTAATGTCGTAAAAGTTGTTACAGATCTCCAAGGCAATGCCTTATACTTTTCACGTGCCTCTATGCCCGGCAAAGTCCCTGAGAGCGAACTCCATAAATTTCCTGTATATCGGCATGTCGGGTTGTACGCTTACCGGCGCGAGCAGCTTCTCGCGTTCACAGGGTGGGCCAGTACCCCCTATGAACTGGCAGAGGGTTTAGAACAGTTACGGTTTTTGGAAAACGGTGTCCCGATTCATGTCGTCGAAACGGATACGCCGCTTATTGGTGTGGATGTTCCGGCCGACTTGGAACGGGTGAAACAGATTTTGGAGGCTTCATAAGAAAATTTTTATGACGAAATATATTTTTGTGACAGGTGGCGTTATCTCAGGTATCGGTAAAGGGATCACGACAGCATCCCTTGGGCGGTTGCTGATCAATCGCGGGTTCAAGGTGATTGTCGTTAAAATTGATCCATACCTCAATGTTGATGCGGGGGTGATGAACCCGTTCCAACACGGTGAGGTTTTCGTCACCCGTGATGGCGCGGAGACCGATCTGGATTTAGGAAATTATGAACGGTTTCTGGGTATAGACCTGAACAAATATTCTAATTTCACCACTGGTTCGGTCTATAAGGAAGTCATTGAGAAAGAACGGCGGGGCGACTATCTCGGTGAAACCGTGCAGTTGATTCCGCATATTACCGATGAGATCAAGAGACGCATCTACCAGATCGGTGAGGATAATGAAGCTGAAATCGTTATTACCGAGATAGGCGGAACCATCGGCGACTTCGAGATGCCCCCTTTCGTTGAAGCCATCCGGCAAATTGCTGTTGAGGTCGGACGAGAGAATGCGATGTTCCTCCATGTATCGCTCATCTACACTTTACCCAAGGGCGAAAGCAAGAGTAAACCGACACAGCACAGCATCCGCAAGCTCCAAGAACTCGGAGTCCAGCCAGATGTGTTGCTCTGTCGTACCAGTCAGACGTTGGAAGAGGCTTTCCGTCGGAAAATCGCGCTCCTTTGCGGTATCTCTGAGGAATGTATCTTTGAAGGTTTGGACACAAAATGCGTTGATGAAATTCCTCTTAATTTTGAACGACAAGGGATGGGGCATCTCGTTTCAAAGAAGCTTGGGCTTGAAGCACGCGCCCCGATGGATGCTGAATGGGGTGCGATGGTTGAAAAGTTGAAAAACCCGAGACGGCACGTCCGCATTGCAATTGTCGGAAAATACACGACCGGTAACGATGCCTATATCAGTGTGCAGGAGGCTCTCAAACACGGCGGAATTGCGAACGAAACTTCTGTTGAAATCGAATGGATAGAAGCGGAGTCACTCATGGAACATCCGAATCTTGACGGTGTTTTTGAGAATGCTGATGGGATACTCGTTCCAGGTGGATTCGGCTATCGAGGCATTGAAGGGATGTTGGTCGCTGCAGGATATGCCCGTGAAAATAATATTCCGTATTTCGGATTATGTCTCGGCATGCAGTGTCTGGTCATTGAGTTTGCTCGGCACGTCGCGAAGCTAAAAAAAGCAAATAGCACAGAAGTAGACGAGAAGACACCTTATCCGGTTATAGACTTAATGCCCGAACAGCGTTCAATAGCCGACCTCGGTGCAACAATGCGGCTCGGACATTATCCCTGTGTTCTCAAAGAAAATACCAAAAGTTATGACGCGTATCAGCAGCCTATTATTTTGGAGCGTCACCGTCATCGCTATGAATTGAATAACCAATACCGCTCGCAATTGGAAGCGGCGGGACTCTGTTTTAGTGGATTGTCGCCAGATGAAAGCCTCGTTGAAATTGCTGAGGTAACCGGTCATCCATGGATGGTAGGTTCACAATTCCATCCCGAATTTCAATCTAAACCGCTTGCACCACATCCGCTTTTTCGTGAATTCATCGCAGCGGTGCTTTCCTATCAATCCAAAGCTGAGAATATGGAAGGAGAAGAAGAGTAATGAGCAACGCAGCTACAGTCCGTTCTCGTGCTTGGTACGGGGATGAGGAACTGACGCTGAATTTTCCAACCGGTTGGGAAGTCGAAGTATTAGGTCCTAAAGACGCGCCTGCGCTCTCTGATGCGCAAATTGAAAAAGCATTTGCTGAACCGATTGGCACCCGGCGTATATCGGAGCTCGCGAGGGGCAAAAGAAGTGCCGCTATTATTGTTGATGATCTGAGTCGTCCGACGCCTGCAGCGAGAGTTATCCCGTTTATCCTGCGTGAGTTGACATCGGCGGGTGTCCCTAAATCCGAAATCCGATTTGTTGTTGGGCCCGGCTCCCACCGTCCCTTGACCGATCAAGAGATCGCGACAAAAATTGGGACAGATGTAGCGGCTGAATATGAAGCGACGAATCATGATTTCCTGAGCGGTGATCTACGTGCCCTCGGTAGCCTTGATAATGGGATGCCTATCTATATTAACCGTATTGTTGCAGATGCGGATTTTAAAATCTGTGTCGGCGGTATTTATCCGCACAGTTCTGTCGGTTTTACTGGGGGGGCAAAGTTGATTGTACCTGGTGTCTCAGGATTCGCGACAATATTTTACTTTCATACCTATTCATCAAGCCGCGGTCCAGCAATTATTGAGGGGGAAGAAGGCGATGAACCTGACCGACGCGCTTGTGCTGAGTTGGCGGCAAAAATTCTCGGACTTGATGCTATTGTCAACATGACGCTGAATACCCATCGTGAGATCTCTGGCGTGTTCTTAGGGGACTTTGTAAAAGCGCATCGTGCGGGTGCGCGTTTCGCTTTGGAGACTTATAGCACACCGATATCCGAAACGAGTGAAAAAGCGACTGATTTGATTGTGGCGAACTGCTATCCACTCGATTCTGATGCAATCCAACTGGATAAGGCACTGGCAGCTTTTAGTTATTTTCAGAACGCCTATACATTGGCACTCTATCCTGCCAGTGATGGCAGCTGCTACCACGGTCTGTACGATAGACTTGATTATCCGCGCTATCTCCAGCAGCGCGCGGAACAGATTCCGATGGAACCAGCAGTGCCGCAAATCGGACCCCGTAACCAACTACACGTCTGGTCTGAGCACTTTGGTGCAGATGAATTCTACAAAGAATACCCAGCTGCACGCCTCTTTCGCAACCTTGAACAAGTGATTCAACTCTTTGCAGAGAAACTTCCAGAACACGCACGCGTCGGTGTTTTGCCAGCAGCCGGGATTCAGATATTGGGGTAACAACATCGGGGTTAAAAACCTTTCTATGAGATGGAGGACGATTATGAATAACACTGCTACAGTCTACTCGAGTGCTTGGTATGGAGATGAAGAACTGACACTGAATTTCCCAAAAGGTTGGGAGGTGGAGGTACTTGGACCCAAGGACGCGCCTGTACTTTCTGATATGCAGATTGAACGGGCATTTGCTGAACCGATCGGCACCGCGCGTATCGCAGAACTCGCGAAGGGTAAAAAGAGTGCTGCTATCGTCGTTGATGACTTGAGCCGTCCGACCCCTGCTGCGGCAGTTGTTCCAGTGCTTCTGCGTGAGTTAGTATCGGCAGGTGTCCCGAAATCCGAAATTCGATTTGTTGTCGGCGGCGGTTCCCACCGACCTCTCACTGATGAGGAAGTCGCGAAGAAGATTGGGGCAGATATTGCTGCTGAATATGAAGCGACAAGTCACGACTTTATGGGCGGCGATCTACGCGCGTTGGGAAACCTTGATAACGGCATGCCGATCTATCTGAACAGCGTTGTCGCAGATGCGGACTTCAAAATTTGTCTCGGTGGCATCTATCCACACGGAGCCGTCGGTTTCGGTGGCGGCGCGAAATTGGTTGTGCCCGGAATCGCTGGTTTCGCCACAATGTTCTATTTTCATACCTTCTCACCGAGTCGCGGACATGCTGTCGTTGAAAGAAATGGCAGTGAACCCGATCATCGGGATTTTTCCGAAGCCGTTGCTCGTGTCCTCGGGCTCGATGTCATTGTCAACACTGTGCTGAATCGTCGCCGTGAAATTTGTGGACTGTTCGTCGGTGACTTTGTGCAGGCACACCGTAAAGGCGCGCATTTCGCTTTAGATACCTACAGCACGGAGATACCCGAAGTGAGTCGAAAAGAGACGGATTTGGTTGTGCTTAACTGCTACCCGCTTGATAGTGATCCGATTCAAACGGGCAAAGCGTTGTGGACGACGCGTTATTTTGAGAAGGCGCATAAGATGGCACTCAACCCCGCGACTGACGGCATCTGCTATCACGGACTGTTTGAGCAGATTGATTATGCTCGCTTCGTGCAGCAGAAAGCAGAGAGAACGGAATCTGAACTCCCAGCCCCGCAACTCGGCACACAGGATGAACTACACGTCTGGTCAGAACATTTTTTAGTGGATGATTTTTACAAAAAACATCCCGGCGCACGCCTCTTCCGGGATCTCGATCAGTTGATTGCACTGTTCGCTGAGAGACTTCCGGCATCCGCTAAAGTTGCTGTACTGCCTTCCGCTGGGATTCAGGTATTAGCACCGGAGAAATAGATGCAGATACCTAAAGAGCATTCGACGGAAACCTCTTTTCTACAAAGTATTAATGCCTTCTTGGGTAAAGTCGAGACCGGCGCGTTGTGCCTTATTGTCGCGATGATGCTCGGGCTTGCAGTCCTCAAAATCGTCATGCGTTACATATTCAGTGCAAGTCTGTTGTGGAGCGATATAATGCTCCAGCACTTGACGCTCTGGCTCTGCTTCTTCGGAGCCGCGCTCGCGACTTGTGAAAGACGACATATCAGCATTGATGTACTGAGTCGGATTCTGCCGGGAAAGGTCACGCGTTGGACGAACCTTGCGATTGATTGTATTGCTGTGGTAGTGGTTGGAATTTTAGCGTATTACGGTTTTCTCTTTCTTGGAGATGAGCAGTCAAGCGAGGCTGTATTAATCGGGAGTGTCCCATTGTGGTGGGCGAAGACTATTATTCCCTACGGTTTTGTTCTCATCGGCATCCATGTGGTGCTTCAGATTGGCATGCATCTAACAGATAGTGCGGATACGCGAGATGCTGTTGAAGGAGAATCGGAGTCATGGGATTAATAATTGGTCTCGGTTTGATAGGCTTTGCTCTGCTCGGTGGTGCGCTTTTTGTCTTACTGGGTGGTGCCTCGATTATTGGCTATGCCATGGCAGGCGAACCCATTTCAACAATCCTGATTGATTTCAACCGGCTCACCCGGAATTCGACAATCCTGATTATCCCGCTCTTCACCTTTGCAGGCTATATTATCGCTGAAGGGAAGGCACCACAACGGTTGGTGGCGTTTGCACGTGCGAGTGTCGGTTGGTTGCCGGGGGGTATCGCTGTGGTTGTCCTCGGTACCTGCGCGTTCTTCACTACTTTCACAGGTGCGTCCGGCGTAACGATTATTGCACTCGGCGGGTTGGTCTATCCGATTCTACGGCAGACTTATAACGAGAAGTTTTCGCTCGGATTGATAACGGCTTCTGGGAGCATTGGGCTGCTGTTTCCGCCGAGCGTTCCACTGATCCTCTACGCCATTATTGCCCAGGTTCCGATTGACAGGATGTTCCTTGCGGGTATTATTCCCGGTCTGCTTATTCTTGGTATTCTGAGCATCTACTGTTGCGGCTGGAGTGTTATCAAAAAGACTGAGACAACCCCGTTTGATTTGATGGTTTTCCTGAAAACGCTCTGGGCGGCGAAGTGGGAACTCTTTCTGCCGTTTATTGTGTTGGGCGGTATTCTGTCCGGTGTTGTTACGTTGGACGAAGCGGCTGCTCTGACTGCCATCTATGCCTGTATCGTGGAAATCTGCATCCACCGTTCGATTTCGTTGAAGGTGTTGCCGCGCATTGTCAAGGAAAGCACCTTGCTTGTCGGTGCAATCCTTATTATTCTCGGTATCGCTTTAGGGTTAACCAATTATCTCATCACACTTGATGTGCCTACGGCTGTCCTTGATTGGATTCAATCGACAACAGAAAGTCGCGTCATTACGCTCATCGGACTCAATATTTTTCTGCTTATTGTTGGGTGCCTAATGGACATCTTTTCGGCGATAATTATCGTAGTGCCGTTGCTGCTTCCTATCGCTGAGCAATTCGGGATTGACAAGGCGCATCTCGGTATCATCGTCTTGACCAACTTGGAAATTGGGTATTTGACGCCGCCGGTAGGAATGAATCTGTTCATCTCCAGTATAAAATTTGACCGGTCTGTGGTTCTGCTTTACAGATCAGTTTTGCTATTTATCGCGCTGTTGTTGGTGGCGCTTGTGCTGGTGACTTATGTGCCGGAATTGAGTCTCTGGCTCCCGAAAGTCTTTGGGAAAACATCAGCCCCGCTTTTCTAATAAAAAATAGGTCTGGCGATAGAATCGCCAGACCTAAAAATTACAATTGCCTATCTGTATGCAGAGATAGGGTTTATTGGGTTTCTTTCAATTCACCCCACGTAACAGCCAATTTTCCGACCGCTTCGACATCCAAACTCACATCCATCAAATCTTGAATCTCATTTTCATTTAAGGCGCGTTCCCAAAATGAGATTTCGTCAATGATGCCCTCGGCCCCGTTGGTGAGAGCGATATACTGAACGGTTTCCCATCCAAATCTCGGTTTTTTGTGGAGTGCTGGAAAGCCACCTGTGATTTTACGGCTCGTCGCTTGCTCTTTACCATCAATGTAGACGAACGGAGCGTCCCCCGTGAAATCCCACGTGACAGCACAA
The DNA here is from genome assembly GCA_009843785.1 of Candidatus Poribacteria bacterium. Classification (GTDB taxonomy): domain Bacteria; phylum Poribacteria; class WGA-4E; order WGA-4E; family WGA-3G; genus WGA-3G. The sequence goes on from VYCT01000221.1 coordinate 11,120, forward strand.
TGGAACCACACCTCTTTTTTGATGATACCTGTCGGATCGAATTCGACATCTTGCCAATCGCCGTCATCTGCTGCCTCAAAATAGAATCCGAATTCTGCTGGTGTGATGTCGGCGTGTGCAGAGCCCTTTCCTATGAAGAAATAGATTGCGCCGAGGCTGGCATCGAAAAGCCTATAATCTTTATCATCTTTGCCATCCCAATCCGGTCTGAACCAGAATAGCACACTTCCTACCTCAGTGACAACCTCGGGAACTTCGAGGAAGGTTTCCTTGCCTCTGAGGGCGATACCGGCACCATATTTGCCTTGACCGGCAACCCATTTCGCTGTGCCACCAAAAGTGCCATCGTTCCCATTGCCTGTGCCATCAACGGCTTTGTTTCCGCTACCTTCACCGATCCACAGCAGTATATCCGCATCGTTGGGGATTCCCGCAAACGCAGAGACGGTGACAAATGTACTGATAAGTAAAACTAAATAAACTCGTTTCATGACATGTTAACCTCCAAATGTTTGAATTTTGAAGGGATTTTAGCAGAAATCATGAATCAAGTCAACTGCTTTTCTCGGCGGCTGCGGTTTCTGAATCAGTGGGTACCTCTATAGAATAGGACTTACGCAGAATTGATCGATTCGCTCGTGAAGCTGGAAGATTAGATAGGTGGAGGTGGTTACATACGATGACGCTTCAGGAGGTTCCAATTCGGCTCAAAACCGATACCCGGGCGAGTCGGAACTGTGACGTGTCCATCGGATTCCAAAACCATCGGTGGGAGAAACATTTCACCACGCAGCGGATCCACAGCTGGTGGGTAGTATTCTAACATCAGACCGTTATCTCGGCTCGCAGCGATATGGATTTGCAGTTCTTGTGCGCCGTGTGGAGCAATCAGTTTTTCGGCTGCCAACGCTTCTTCAACAACCTGCATCGCTGGCTCATAGCCGGGTAGGATCGCGACATCCAGGTTGAAGACATCTGCGCCGTCGCAATCAATCAGTGTTTGGAAATAGTGTAATCCGTATCCGTTTTCTCCGGTGGCAATGCGTATGCCATAATCCTGTGCTGTTGCCCGCAACGCCTTATGTCCACGGTAATCGTGGCTATGAATCGGTTCTTCAAACCAGAAGATATTGTTCGCCTGAAGTGCGGGTAGAAACGCTCGCGCCTTTTCAATCGACAATGCACAATTCGCATCTACCATCACGGTGATATCGGAGCCGACCGTTTCTCGAACTATTTCAACCCGTTTGATGTCCGTTTCAAGTCCGGCCTCAGGGTCTCCAATCTTCATCTTAACCGCGGTGGCGTTGAACGCGTTTATATTCCGCGACATCTCGTCACAGAGTTCGTTAAACCCCTTCTCTCGACCGTAGTAACCACCGGCGATATAGGTGCGGATGCGTTGCTGTGTACCACCAAGTAAGGTGTGAACCGATTTCCCTTCTATTTTTCCACGGATATCCCAGCACGCTTGGTTTATCGCTGCGATGACTTGTGTGTGATAGCCACCCGGTCCATAGATTTTGTAGTTTTCGGCTAACCGTGAGACGTAAGCGGTATCCGTTACATCGCGTCCAATCAGAATGGGACGAAACAGGTCTACGAACATTGGGAAAAGGTGAAGGGGACGGGTCGCTGCGGTTCCGCCGTTAAAGCCGTATCCGATGATCTCTTCTGTTCCGCTTTTGGCGGTTACCTTTATTAGATGGAGCCTGCCCTTGTCGTAGACGTGCATGCCGTTCCAGATAGGCGGTTTGTCCCATTCGTAGAGTTGGCTTTCAACGGCTGTGATTTTGAAGGTAGGTGTAGGCATTGGAGTACTGGGAAGGCTGCTATGAAATTTTATGTCTGCGTCGGAAAGTGATTGGCGTGGAATCCTCTCTTTGCGAAATTGTTACTTTTTATTAACGAATTAGTAAATCACAAAGTCTGTAACGTTATTATTAGCGTTCTACCTCTATCAGCAGTGAGTAAATAGTGGACGTTAAGGTAGACCGGTATAGATGCCTTAAAATGTTACACCAGTGTAACATTTTAGGTTTTGCGTATGTATCAGTAAACCTACGTTTGGTCTGGGTTTTGAGGTGTTTTTAGTGTTGGTCTTCCGTTTGAAAAAAAATAATTTGTTGGAAAGTGTAACATTATTT
>VYCT01000165.1 GCA_009843785.1 Candidatus Poribacteria bacterium
ATACCAAATTTCTTTCAAAAGTCAAATTAAAACGACAGAAAAGTAGACAAATTGCCTTATAGGTGTTAAAATTGAAACATTAGCTTTAGAAAATTAAGGAACGCTTAAATGGATACAAACATCCAGCCTATCCTCGAAAAATCGCTTGCGGCGGAACGGTTAGACTTTGATGACTGCCTGACGCTTTTCAAGAGCCATGATCTGCTTGCTTTGGGGCACGCTGCGGACGTTATCCGACAACGGACGCATCCCGAAGGCTATGTTACATACATCGTTGACCGGAACATTAATTATACGAATTGGTGTTACGTTGATTGCGATTTCTGCGCTTTTTATCGGCATCGTCAGGATCCTGATGCTTATGTCATGGAACGCGACGAGTTAGGAAAAAAGATACAGGAGACGCTCGACCTTGGCGGCGAGTTGATTTTGATGCAGGGCGGGCTACACCCGAAACTCAAACTTGACTGGTACGAGGACTTACTCCGCTGGATTAAGGCGAATTATCGCATTCATATCCACGGCTTTTCGCCACCGGAGTTGGATTGGTTCGCCAAGATAAACCGTATGTCGTTGCGCGAAATGCTCATCCGCTTGCGAGATGCTGGCCTGGATTCGATTCCGGGCGGCGGTGCGGAGATCCTCACTGACCATGCCCGTCATGAGATTAGCCCGAAAAAATGCACTGCTGACGAATGGCTGGAAGTTATGCGGCAAGGACATCTTGTTGGACTTAAGTCGAGTGCGACGATGATGTATGGGCATGTAGAAAGTTACGCCGAACGTGTTGAACACCTCGTCCGCCTGCGTGATTTGCAAGATGAGACGGGTGGCTTTACGGCTTTTATCTGCTGGTCCCTGCAACCTGCCAACACGCGTATGGAACACATTCCACCGGCTGGGAGTTTTGAATACCTCAAAACCCTTGCGATTTCCCGATTATTCCTCGACAACTTTGACAACTTCCAATCTTCGTGGGTAACGCAAGGTCCAAAAATTGGGCAGCTATCGCTTAAGTTCGGTGCGAATGATATGGGCGGCACGATGATAGAAGAGAATGTTGTCAGCAAAGCAGGCACCGTCTACTGCATGCCGATTGAGGAGATTGAACGGACAATATCGGAGCTCGGATACACACCGAAACGTCGTAATTTCTTCTACGAAATCCTCAATTAATTAGGACAGACGCAGGTTGCCAGGCTTGTAGCCTAATTTTCTGTTCTGGAGTTTAAGATGTCTAATCCACGCCCGAACGTTCTTTTAATCACAACCGACCAACAACGTGGTGACTGTCTGGGCTTGGATCCTGACGGTCCTGACTGCTTACAAACGCCGAACTTAGACTGGATCGGTCGCACTGGTACCCATTTCCGGCGCGGATATGCTGAGTGTCCGAGTTGTATCCCGGCCAGACGTGGGCTGATGACGGGGACGGCCCCAGCTGCTAATGGTGCTGTCGGTTATAGAGGTGCGCAGTGGGATCCGCCACACACCTTGGCGGGTGAATTGTCCACAGCCGGTTATCAAACCGAAATGATCGGCAAACTGCATCTGAATCCGATGCGTAAGCGTTACGGTTTCGATCATCTCCAGTTGGCAGATGCCACTCGTGGTAACAACAACGATTACGTCGAGTGGTTGCAGCAGTCCCATGGTCGGAACGATGTCGATCCGGGTATGGCACACGGTGTTTCTGCCAACGGCTGGGTCGGTCGTCCACACCACCTCCCTGAAGAGCAGATGCACACTTTCTGGTGTATTGATCGCGCCCTTGATTTTCTGCGAAAACGTGACCCGGCTGCGCCGTTTTTTCTCAATATCTCTTTCATAGATCCACATCCACCACTGACACCGCCGCTTCACTATTACCAACGCTATATCCAACGGGAGCTGCCTCCGGCTATAGTGGGCGACTGGGCCCCGGAATTTGAAGGTGGAGAAAAAGGGTTGGATCCAAACGCTTGGGAAATTTGTCTTGACGATTACGACATGAAATGCGCCCGTGCTGCTTATTACGGGATGATCAATTTCATTGACGATCAAATCGGTCGTCTGATTCAGTCTGCCGGTGGATTCAGGGACTGCTTCGTCATTTTTACCTCGGACCACGGCGAGATGTTAGGTGATCACAATCTGTACCGTAAAACCTGGCCCTACGAAGCCTCGGCGCGAGTGCCTTTCCTCATGCGGGCACCGGCGAGATGGGGCTACCCGAAAGAGACCGTCTGTCAAAGTCCCGTCGGTTTACAAGACATCATGCCGACGATTCTGGATGCAGCCGGGATCGAAATTCCTGATACTTGTACCGGCAAAAGTTTGCTGCCAGTCATGCGCGGTGAGACAGATCGCGTACGGGACTGCCTACACGGTGAACACTCCGGGTGTTACGAATATAAACATGGTAACCACTATCTAACAGACGGACACCATAAATATATCTGGTACTCCCAAACCGGACAGGAACACCTTTTCAATCTTCAGGAGGATCCCCACGAAACACGCGATTTGGCGAGGTTGAACGAGGCGGAAACTCTTCTAACACCTTGGCGGAAGCGTCTAATTGCGTTTCTCCGGGACCGTCCTGAAGGCTTTACCGACGGCACAAAACTCATTGCAGGACAACCGCATAATGCGTTGCTGCCTGATTATCAACCGGATGCCACCTATCCATATTTATGATATTATAAAGCGAAACCCAACGTTCCAAACACCATTCGTGCGTCGGACTGTTGGGTCTCTTGTGTTCTGCGTGTTTTGGCGATTCCAAGTTGCTAAGTGTGCGTTGAAAATCAACTACGTCTCTAACGGTAATCTTGATGTATCCAGAGTTCGCTTGCCTCTTTGCGTGCGGCGAACCAGTTCAAGTATACTTCCCGCTTTTTGGCTTGGATGAGTGCTTGGCGATGCCGGGCGTTCTCCGCTGGATCCGTTCTGAACGCTTCAACATCCGGGTCTTCGCGTTCAACGAGCTGGATAATGTAAACACTATTGCTGCCTTTGAAGGGACCAGCAATATCATCAACCTTCATTTGGAACGCTGCAAACATAGTTTCCGCTGAATTTCCGACACCGGCGATGTAATCACTCGTGGGACTGAGCGAGAACGGGTTGCTCTCTTGGACGGAAAGTCGGTCTGCTGCTAAACCTTCAGGGGTTTTATACTTTTCGAGTAAGGCATCCAAAGACACGGCATCTTCGCGTTGATTGAACAAGTTTTGTGCGTCCGCAAAGGCACTTTCTTTCGCCTTCTCTGTTTTCACGTCCGCAATGACCGCTATCTTTACCTCCTCAAAGGGCGGAATAGCTGCAGGTTTCTTATCAAGAACGGTAGCGACAAAATAGGCTTCCACCTCCTGCCCGGTCCGTTTTTTTGCTTCAACGACCTTTATTACGTTGACTTCCATATCAAACAGTTCATCCACTAAACCTTGATAGCCCCATGTCGCGCCAATCTGGGGAATAGTTGTAGTATCTCGGCTGAAAAACCCGGTTTCCAGTGCGCTGAGAGAAAGTTGCTTATACGCTTCAAGTGTGAGTGCCTGATCATAGTCCTGAATTTCGATATCAAACAAGAGGTCCTCAGCAATTTTTTTCGCCTTGTCAACGCCGTTCACTTGAACAAGTTTCTGTTGGATTTCGTATTGAGCATCGGCGAAAGGTCGAATTTCTGGTGCCTTTTTTTCCTCCAATTTGATGATATGATATCCGTAGCTGGTTTCGATCAGACCGCTAACTTCTCCGGGGTTGAGTGTATCAAAAGCTGCTTCTTCAAAAGGCTTTACCATATCGCCACGTGCGAAATAGTCGCCGGCTGGGAGGTTTGGGTTTCTACCTCTCAAGGCGCCGCCCTGTGCTGAGGATGGCCCCTCGGAATGCTTTTCGGCGAGTTCGGCGAATTCTGTGCCAGCCGCGAGTTCGGCGTTGACGGTTTTGAGCAGTTCTTCGGCAGCGGTTTTGGTTTCTGCCTTCTGTTCATCCGTCGCGTTGTCAGGGAATTTTTTCAAAATATGTCGTGCTTTAACGGCTTCCGGTGTTGTAAACTCCTTTTGATTCTCCTCATAATATGCCTCAACCTCTGCACTTGTAACAAGATCCGCAGGATTCACCTTAGTAAACTTGACATTGACCTGTTCTTCCGCCTTATAGTTATCCCGATTTTCCTGAAAATAGGCTTTCGCGTCTGCGTCGTCCACTTCAATGCTTGAGGTGTAGTCGTTGTATTTAAATTCGATAAACTTGATTTTCGCTTTATCAGCTTCAAGTTGGTAGGCGCGTTCTGCTTCAACGTCGGTTACCAACTCCAGTGCCTGAACACTATTTCGGAGTGCATCGGTACTGAGTTGCAAACGGATATCTTCGGTATAGAGCTCCGCGACTCCCCACTGTTGGTAGAGGTTGTACTGCTCAACCCGACTGGTGTCACTTCGGATATAGTTCTTCACTTCTGCGTCCCCGATATTGACACTTCCAAGAATGGTTCGCTGAACCAAACGCTCAATTATGTCTTTTTCTGTCTGCTTTTTATCGGGTGCGCCGAACCTCTGGCGGCGTCTCTCATTTTCCATGGCATTGGCAACAGCGTTTTCAAACGTGCCACGTTTGAATTCTGTATTATTGATCTTGAGAACAACTTCTCCCTCGGGGTCTTCACCACCGCCACGCGTGTTGCTGTAGAGGAACACTGTTCCGACTAAAAACACGATGGCGATCACCCACATAAAGAGTTGCGCAATAAATTTTTCGCGTAGAAAGATAATCATGTTTTAAAGGTATCTCCCGTTTGATTCTGCTAACAGATGCTTATATTTTCCTCAAGAGGTGTTAATATTATACGCGCAAACGGGCTGAATGTCAAATTATAGAACCTACGCAACGGAATAAAAATTTGCTAATTTTTGTAATTTATTATATACTTAATAGAAATAACATCAATGGTATTGCCTGCAAGCCTCTATTAGAATTCAGCAAGACGCACGATGCAGATTCAGAACGTAACAGATTTCAGTCTAAAATATACCTTAGAATCAGGGCAATCCTTTCGATGGAACCGAATAGATAATGCCTACTACGGTGTTGTAGAAGGGCGCATCCTCAAAATCTCTCAAGAAGGCACTATTTTATCTGTTGGGAGTTCTACCGACGAAAATGAGGTTGGTTTCGTGTCATATCTCCGTCACTATCTCGACATTGGACGCGATGTCCCGAAAATTCTTGCTGCAGTCAACAAGGATGCTTACATGCACCGGACGATTGAGAAACTTTGGGGAATGCGGATTCTGAACCAAGACCTCTGGGAAACGGTGGCATCGTTCATTTTATCGCAGAACAACAACGTCCCTCGGATTCGTGGCATTATCCGTCGGTTGTCCGAACGCTTCGGTGAACGCTTGACGCTTGCTGGATATGTGGATTACAGTTTTCCGAGTCCGGAGGCACTTGCGACAGCAACAAACGAGGTACTTCTTGCCTGTGGCACTGGCTATCGCGCGAATTATCTTCAAGATGCTGCGCAAGCCGTCGTTAGCGGTGAACTTTCGCTCACAGCACTGCAACAACTGTCGTATCCTGAAGCGAAAGCGGCATTAATGCGTCAAAATGGCATCGGCGAAAAGGTCGCTGACTGTATCTGCCTGTTTTCGCTTGGGCATCTTGCGGCATTGCCGATTGATGTCTGGATAAAACGGATTTTTGAGACGCTTTATCTTCGCCGACGCGCCACACATCGCGAAATACGCGCGTTCGCTCACAGTTATTTCGGAGACGGTGTCGGGTATGCCCAGCAGTATCTGTTTCACTACGTTCACGAATGTCCAAATTGGGCAGATGCCGAGCATCTGTCGCTCATTGAACCGGCCATTACCACTTGTGGCGGAAAAGTGTGAATCCACGACGGTTGTAGGTGTGCATCGGTCGTCTCACGCAACTGAGGTAAGTTCTGTTGTTTATAGCAAATTCGGTAGCCTGTACCACAGATTTTTAGTTTGTATTATAACCGAAGCTAAAGTATAATGGAGTTATGTGTACGTATAAACGCAATTATATTTTATTTTTATTTTCGTAGCAACTTGGGTTAAAGCGACTCAATGACCTTGGAGGTGCCTACAATATGTCCGAAACATTTGAACAAAGTATAGTATCGCATTTGGAAGAACATGTTGAACTTGCGATTTCGACTGTTCAAAAGTTGAGAGCAGAGAAACTGGAGCTTGAAGCTGAAATCGCGCGTCTGAATACCGATGTACTCCAACGAGATACAAAGATTCAAGAACTTGAAACCCATAATAGCGAACTTGAGGAAGAACTCAACTTAGAACGGTTAGGCACTTCTCAAGAACGTTCCGAAATCAAAGAGAGGCTTGAAGGTTTAATGAATGTCCTCGCTGCATCAAATGAGACAGAGGAACCAGAGACAGGTGATGAGATCGCCTTTACGGCACAAGATGATGAGTCGAACGAAGCATCACCGTCGTCTGTAGTAGGTTCCGGACACTCTGAGTAAACCGACATATTAGCACCTTGCGTGTCTTAGTCCTTTCTCATTCTTATATTATGAAACCGTATCGGCGAAAGTTCGCGCTCATTGCGGAACGCCCGGATGTCGTCCTAAGGGTTGTGACACCCATGCGTTGGTATGAAAGCTTCCAAGATATTGTCTTTGAACCGGAACCAGACACGCCGTGTGAAGAGTTTCCATGTCCGATCCAATTCTCCGGTTATGGGAGTCGTTTTTACTACCGGCGTGGCATTAAAACTCACTTTAGGGACTTCCAACCCGATATTGTTCACTTAGAGGAAGAAGCGTGGAGTCTGAACGCGCTCCAAACGGTTCGCTTGAAACGGAAATATTGTCCGAACAGCCGTTTCATTTTTCGCACGTCCCTGAGTATACCAACGAAGCAGCGATTTGGCGTATTACCCGTATGGATTGAACGGACTGTTTTTCGAGCGGCAGATAAAGCCTTTCCGCTGAGTGAAAACGCTGGCAAAATTTTAACGGAACGCGGTTACACCGGCGAGCAGACAGCATTTCCGAATGGTGTTGATGTGCGTCATTTCTACAAAATGGATGTCAGTAAGCTGCGAGATTCACTTGGACTCAGTGGCTGTTTTGTAGCCGGTTATGTCGGTAGACTCCTTCAGATGAAGGGGATAGAGACGCTCCTTGAAGCCTTAGCACGTCTTGTAAACGGCGATAACTCACATACCTATAAACTTTTGATCGTCGGGCAAGGCGAAGATAAACCGGATTTCCAAAAAAGTGCAGAGACGCTTGGCATTTCTGAACGGATTGTATGGATAGATGCAGTGCCGCCCGAAGAGGTCGCCGCTTATATTAATTGTATGGATACGCTCATCCTGCCTTCACGGACAACGACAGGATGGGTAGAATTCTTTGGGAGAGTGCTTATTGAGGGAATGGCGTGCGAAGTCCCCGTCATCGGTTCAGATTCCGGCGAGATTCCGCACGTAATTGATGACGCGGGGCTTGTCTTTCCTGAAGCAGATACGGATGCTTTAGCGGAACGGATACATCAAATTGCGCACGATGCACACCTCCGAAACGATTTGGTTGCGCGCGGGCTTGACCGTATCAAAAATTTTACGTGGGAGACAATTGCAGAACGGACGTATCAAGTCTATCAAGAACTGCTTGGGAGGGTCAAGGAATAAGGAAGATGCCCCCGACTGGACTCGAACCAGCATGCCAATTAAGGCACAGGCCCTCAACCTGCTATGTATACCAATTCCATCACAGGGGCATTGTGTGATTAATTATACTTTATTTACATATCAATGTCAAATTTTTTAGATTTTTTGAGAATTTCTGGCAGTCATGCACACGACCGCTTCGGATAGCAACATGAACACCGCTACATCAGGCACTCTTGAAGCACATTTATCGGATACACTTGCAGGTGAGGTGCGTTTCGACCTGTATTCTAAAGCACTCTACAGTACAGATGCAAGTCTTTACCAAATACAACCCATAGGTGTTGTCATTCCGAAAGACCGCCAAGACGTTATCAAGACGGTGCAAATTGCATCAGAACATCATGTCCCGATCCTTCCACGCGGGGGTGGTACGAGCCTTGCTGGACAGAGCGTAGGTGAAGCAATCGTGTTGGACATGTCCAAATACATGAATCAACTGCTTGAGGTAAACGTCGCTGAAAGTTGGGCGCGTGTGCAGCCCGGTATCGTCTTAGACGAGTTGAACGATAAGTTAAAGCCGCACGGGTTGATGTATGCGCCAGATGTTGCGACAAGCAGCCGCGCGAACGTTGGTGGCACTATCGGCAATAACTCCGCAGGTTCACATTCCCTTATCTACGGGAAGACCATCGATCACGTCATGTCGCTTGACTTGGTGCTTTCCAACGCTGACGAAATCACAGCATCCCCTATCTCACTTGAGAAATTAGAAGTTAAAAAACAGGGTAACACGTTAGAGGCGAACATCTATCGCGAGCTATGCCGTATCTGTGAAGACAACGAAGCGGAGATTCGTAAACGTTACCCGCGTATCCTGCGCCGTGTTGCGGGTTATAACCTTGATGAGTTTGTTAAAGATGCCGGCTCAAAAGAGGTTACGCCGTATCGCCGCGATGGGTGCGATGAAAATCAGCCGTTCAGCTTGACAAAAATTCTCGTCGGTTCCGAGGGCACCCTCGCGACAACTGTTGAAGCGACAGTGAATCTCGTTCCGGTCCCTAACCTGACTGCGCTGTGTGTCGTCCATTTTGAATCGCTCATCGCTGCTATGGAAGCGATGCAACCCATCTTGGAATGTAACCCGACGGCTGTAGAACTCATAGACAAAACGATTCTTGATATGGCGCGAGGTTCATTGGAATTTTCACGGCTTACCACCTTCATAGAAGGTGAACCGGCTGCGCTCCTCGCTGTCGAATTTTACGGCGAGAGCCAAGCAGAATTAGCATCGCAGTTAGAGAGACTCGAAAAGATGTTGAAAAGTGCGGGTTTCGGTTATGCGTTCGTGCGCTGTTTTACCGCCGAAGAGAAGTCGCGTGTCTGGGAGACGCGGAAAGCGGGACTTGGCTTGCTCATGGGAATGAAAGGCGATGCGAAACCGGTGGGCTTCGTTGAAGATGCCGCGGTGCCGATAGCACACCTGCCAGAATATGTGCGCCGATTCGATGAGATCGTTACGGCACACGATACCACCGCCGCCTACTATGCCCATGCGAGCGTTGGGCTGTTGCACAACCGTCCTATCGTCAACCTCAAATCCGAAACCGATATTCAGAAGATGCACGACATCGCTCGTGAAGTCCGAGACCTGCTCATGGAGCTCGACGGTGCTATGAGCGGCGAACACGGCGACGGTCTCGTTCGGAGTGAATGGATAGAGAGCATGTTCGGTTCAGAGATATATCAGGCACTCACTGAGGTGAAAAAAGCGTTTGACCCAAACGGTCTTATGAATCCGGGCAAAATTGTCGATGCCCCACCGATGACAGAAAACCTCCGCTTCGGTGCAGATTACAACACTATTAAAATTGATACCTACTTCGATTTTTCGAGCCAAGACGGATTCGGTGGGGCGATTGAGATGTGCAACGGTGTCGGGGCATGTCGCAAAACACTGACTGGCACCATGTGTCCTTCTTTTATCGGCACCCGTGAAGAAGAGCATTCAACGCGTGGACGTGCGAATGCGCTGCGCTCCATCATTTCGGGCGCATTGCCACACACGGAATTCACAGATGAACGGCTACAAGAAGTTCTGGATTTATGTCTCGGATGCAAAGCGTGCAAAGCAGAGTGTCCGTCTAATGTGGACATGGCGAAGATTAAATATGAGGTCATGGCACACTATCACAAAGCGAACGGTTTGCCCTTGCATCGGCGGCTGTTTGGTGAAATCGGTGTGCTCGCGCCACTCGGTTCAATGTTTTCTCCGTTCTCCAATTGGGCAGTCAATAATGGGATTTCAAAATGGATTGCCGAAAAATTAGTTGGTGTTGATCGGCGGCGGGATATGCCTACCTTCGTGCGCCCGACTTATGAACAGTGGTTCCAAAAACGGCGTTCCCGACGGACATCAGAAAAAAAGGTTGTACTCTTCCCCGATACGTTCATGAACTACAGCGAGCCTTCTATCGGTAAAGCTGCGGTGGAGCTGCTGGAAGCGTGCGGATTTGAGGTGCTGCTCCCTAAGAAGCGGTGCTGTGGTCGCCCCCTGATCTCAGAAGGGATGCTTGACCGAGCCATTGAGAATGCGAGTTATAACACTGACGCGCTTCGGGGGTATGCTGAGGCAGGCATCCCGATTATCGGATGTGAGCCGAGTTGCACCTCTGCCATCACCGATGATTACGTTGAGTTGCTCGGAACCCCTGATGCGAAACGGGTAGCTGAGGCGACCTATTCGTTTGAGGAATTTTTTGCGCAGCTGGCAGAAAAGGACGCATTGCCGTTAGCATTCTCGGCGGAACCCCGCGACATATTGCTGCACGGCCATTGCCATCAGCGTGCACTCGTTGGTATCGAACCGACTGTTCAGATGCTAAGTCTACCAGTAGAACACAACGTGTCAGTGATTGACTCAAGTTGTTGTGGTATGGCGGGCGCGTTCGGGTATGAGAAAGCACATTATGATCTCTCTATGAAGATTGGCGAGTTACGACTTTTTGGTGCCGTCCGTGAAAAGGGACCGGATAGTTTCACGCTCAGTGCTGCAGGTTTTTCCTGTAGACATCAGCTCGAACACGGCACAGGTGTACAACCGAAGCACCCGATTGAAGTCCTACGCGAATCAATCATAAAAGCTTAAAAGTTCTGCACCGGAGGAAGACACAATGGCTAAAATTTATCAACCGATTGAAGATTTTAAGGTCGTTGAATTGCCAGAGAAGCAGTTGCCATTTTGGAAGATTGCGGGGCCCGGTGCTATCTTGGTTGGTTTGTCGATCGGTGCGGGTGAGAGTGTGATTTGGCCCCGTATCGTCGCGGAATATGGTGGGAGCATGATCTGGGCGGCGGTTCTCGGTGTATTCCTTCAACTGTGGATTAATTTTGAAGTCGGACGTTGGACAATCGCTACAGGCGAAACGGTATATACAGGTTACAGCCGTATCTGGCGCGGGTTCGCCCCGTTGTTCATTCTACTGACAGTTGTGGGGTGGATAGCCCCCGGATGGGCACGGACCTCCGGACTCGCCCTCAAAGCGCTTGTGCTTGGCCCCGGCGGTTGGGGTTCCGATACCTTTTGGACGATCGTGACATTCGCAGCGGTCGCGCTCATCCTCTTCGGACCGAAAATGATCTACCAATCTGTCGAAAACACGGTTGAGGTGTTAGTTGCTATCGTAACGATTGGGTTGATTTTAGTTGCAATCATGGTCGGTTCGATGGATACGTGGAAAGAACTGGGGGCGGGTTTGATAAACGTCGGTTACAAGGACCCGGGGATGTCCGTGAAACAACTGTTTATTGCGTTAGTCTTCGCGGGAGCTGGGGGGACAGCAAATCTTTTTTACACTTTCTATTTACGTGACAAAAACATCGGAATGGGGGCGCAGCTGCCGGGGTTACAGAACCCACTTCGGGGCAGGAGCGAAAAGGTGCCCGCAACAGGATTTCTCTTTGAAGCGACAGAGGAAAACCGTAAACGTTTCACTGCCTGGTGGCAATATGTGAAAAACGACCAAATGCTTTTCTTTTGGGCACTCAACACGCTTACGATTTTGCTGTTTATTTTCGGCGCCCTCGCGGTTTTACACCCAAACGGGATTGTCCCAGAGCAAGGCAGACTTATCTACGATGAAGCCCAGATATTGGGTGAAATCTGGGGCGTGGCGGGACAAAAGATTTTCTTATTGGTCGGTGTAGCAACGCTTTTCGGAACGCAACTTGCCTTGGTTGACGGTGTATCCCGCTCCATCTCCGATATTATCTACACCAATTTCCGAGGCGCGCAAAAACGGGATTTGAGTTGGTGGTATCTGCTCATCGCAGGTGTCTGGATCGTCGGTGGATGTGTGATTACTTTTGTGATGGAGCAGTTAAATGTGAGTGAATTAGGGTTTCTCTTTAATGCAGCATACATGGGCGGTTTCGCGATGGCGATTTATGTACCGCTCACGCTCTACATGAACTATCGCTTTCTACCTGACTTCGCGAAGCCGAAACGGTTTTCTACTGCCATGATGGTCATTGCTTCATGTGTCTATATTGGGTTCGCGATTTCAAGCATCATTTGGGAAGTTAAACAATTGATTGGAGGCTAAGATGGAATCGAAAATGCAAAAGGCGTTTTTTGAAAAGGAAGGCTATCTTATCATTGAAAACCTGTTGTCGGTGGAAGAGGTTGAGGCGTGCCAAGCCGAAATCCACAGATTGCATCAGTTCGCTGCCGGACAGGAATCCGCCAGAGAAAAAGAACGCGCAGAGGTTGCCCGTCGCCACGTACAACGTGAACCGTTCGCGAAAGACGAAACACAAGGAAATAACCTACCCGTGTTACGGAAAGCAGAAAATACACGGCAGTACTCCGAAGTGTTTCGGAACCTTGCAGAGCATCCGAAACTCATCGCGGTCGTCCAAGCACTCACCGGATCCGATGATCTATTGCTTTTTAGAAGCACGCTGATGTTCAAACCTGCGTTTCACGGTTCCTCACATGGATTACATCAAGACTCTGCATATTGGCCGATGGAGCCGCCGAACCTTGTTACGGTGAGCATAGCGCTCAACGACGCAACACCGGAGAACGGTTGTTTCAAAGTGATTCCGAAAAGCCATCTATGGGGCATGCAGTCTTGGGGACACATTGCTCGCGAGCAAGGTTCGGAACTCACCGATCGAAAAGAGGTTGCAGAGCAACAGACAGACGTGCCACTTTCGGCAGGAAGTGCTCTGTTCTTCCATAGTCTGATGGTGCACGGTTCCGGTCCCAATACAACGCCGACACCTCGAAATACAGCATTGTATGCCTACTTCTCGCCGCAAGTCAGATATGTCCCGAAAGACGGGAAGCCCGGTGAAAAAACATTTCCTGTCGTTGCTGGACTCGGCGGTCAAACGGAACTGACACTCGTTGCCCAGACTTAATGGTAACTCTTAACCCAAGTTGCCACTTGTAAATCCATAGACTTTTCTACTGAAATCCATATCGCGAGCACAGCTCGCTCCTACAGGGAGGCGTGTTCACATAGATAAAGTGAATATGTAAAACTAAACGGAATTAGTCGTTTTGGACTTGGAAAAAGTTGTAAAAAAGTGCTTTAAACT
>VYCT01000131.1 GCA_009843785.1 Candidatus Poribacteria bacterium
GTTATAATGCTACTAAATGGAGTTGTTCCGTTACGTAGTTGATTTCTTGGTGAAAGGAACTATATGTATCTGAAAGAGATCTATTTAGAAAACACTGGACCTATCTCGAAATGCCATGTCGGGCTGCCATTTAATGAGGAAAATCCGCTACCTGTGGTGGTTGTTGGTCCTAACGGATCAGGTAAAAGTATTTTTCTGTCTTACATCGTTGATGCACTCACAGAATTCGCCCGCGCATCTTTTTATGAATGTGCGTCTTTCCGAACCGTTAATCAACACGCTATACGGAGTGGTGAACTGTTTAGTTTGAGTCTACTTCGTTTTGAAATTACTCATGGGGAATCATTTTACTGTGAAAAAGTTGGGGTGCTTGACCCATCAAACTATCCTCCTGATTTTAAATCTCGGTTTGATTCGGTATGGGATTGTCTGGATGGAGAAGATGACAAAAAGGTTTCAATAGACAAAAATATCGTCAATTCTGAAATGGAAGAAAGTGCTCATGCTTTTTTCCCGGCACGGCGATATGAAAACCCAGACTGGTTGTATAATACGAGTTTAGAAATAGGATTGAGTTCTTCAATTACCCACTCTAATCTGCAACTCGACAAACCGCTTCAAGTTGAAACTTGCGCTTCTGAAAATATTTCTTGGATATTAGATGTTTTTTTGGACTCCTTTATAAATCCTGAGTTAGCACCGGAAGTTCCACGTGTGTTAGACCCTGAGATGCAATTAAGCCCCTCAATTTCTCCAAAAATCTTGGAATTACGAGAACGATATACCCTTGGAGTAACTCGGCAGAATGTTGAAAGCATATTGCGAACAATACTTCAA
This sequence comes from Candidatus Poribacteria bacterium, assembly GCA_009843785.1. Classification (GTDB taxonomy): domain Bacteria; phylum Poribacteria; class WGA-4E; order WGA-4E; family WGA-3G; genus WGA-3G. The sequence goes on from VYCT01000131.1 coordinate 838, forward strand.
GATGAAAATGCGGAGTTATCTTTGAACCTTCGGGATGCCGTGCCATCAAGACTTGCCATACAACTGAGCAATGGTCAGAGAATTCCTAATCTACAGTCATTATCGGAGGGACAATCTCAGTTGTTCCACCTATTCGCAACGATTATTCGGTATGGTGAACGGGCAGATATCAACGTCAGTACTCGCCTTGACGAAATTACAGGTCTTGTCGTCATTGACGAAATTGACACTCATCTGCATGCAACTCTTCAACATGACATCGTTCCACAACTCATAAAACTCTTTCCAAAGGTTCAGTTCATTGTATCCTCTCACTCTCCCTTATTTCTGCTGGGTATGGAAGAAACATTTGAAGCAGATGGGTTCGCCATAATTGAATTACCTGAAGGAAACCTGATTAATAGCGAGCGGTTCACTGAATTCGGAAACGCTTTTGAATTCTATCAGAATACAGAACGTTTTGAAGAAGAGATAAAACAACTTTTCGCAGATATGACGAAACCTATTGTATTGACAGAAGGAAAGACAGATGCTAAATATATTCAAACAGCATTGCAGCTGCTGGGAGAAGAAACGCTTCTGAATTCTTTGGAAATTCAACCTGTTGGTGTGGAAGGTCCTCAGGGCTGGAAAGATGGAGGGAAGGATGGTTTGAATCGCGTCAAAACCTTTTATAAAAAAGATCCATCACTGCTTGATCGAATGTTACTACTTCTTTACGATTGGGATACACCTCAGACAGAAGAACCAGATGAAAAAATTTGGGTGAAATCTATTCCACACAACCCTGATGACCCTGATAACAAGAGCGGCATTGAAAACTTATTTCCGGTAGCCCTTTTCGAGGATCGATTTTATGATGAAGAACCTAAAAAAGGGATTCATGGTAGGAATAAGATTGAACCTAAGTTCAAGAAAAAAGATTTCTGTGATTGGATTTGTGAAGAGCGTAGGAATCCTGCTGACTTTGAAAAGTTTAAGGAAGTCGTGGAAATTCTCAGGGAATTTCTTGAAGTCCATCAATCTCATTCACTTGAGCAGGCTGCTACCGAGTAGTATAAAATTCAAGTATCGTGTAATACATAGTATCTGCATGCCTACAAGTGATGGTCTATTATGAAATCGATTGACATCTGTTCAGAAAATCTGTTATGATTGAAGTAGACGCAAAAAAAGATTTTGTCTGCTATAGTAAATATGTGAGTTATGCATGAGTCGTTCATAGAAAAGGTAAATTTCAAATGCAACACCCTATGGTACCACTTCTATCTGAAAAATACTCAGCAATAGATATTGGCAGCAGTCCCTTTGCCCAGCACGGCCAAATTACTAAGGAAAGGACGCGGCAACGAAAGGACACCATCTTACAACTTATCGAAAAGACTGTAGCCTCTACAGTCTTTTTGGAAATGGAATGTATAAACGGTCAACCTCTCGGATTTGGGAGTGGTTTTTTTGTGCAGCACAACCAGATCGCTACAAATTTCCACGTCATTGCAGGGGCTTCTCGCGGCACAGCAAAGTTATTTGGCAAGCCGTACGATATTGAAGGTATAACAGCAAGTGATGTGGAAAATGATCTTGCTGTTTTAAAAGTCTCTGATTCTAGCGTTCAGCCTCTTCCACTTGGGGACAGCGATGCTGTTCAGCTTGGTGACACAGTTTACGTTTTCGGGAATCCAAAGGAATCAGAAGGCGCGTTCTCAGATGGTACTATCAGTGGTTCCCGCGCAGTTGGTATAGAAAAATTGCTACAGATGACAGCACCAATTTCGTTAGGAGGCAGCGGAGGACCCGTGCTAAATGAGAAGGGTGAAGTGATAGGCCTTGCTTTCGTGACTCTTGAAGATGGACAGAATCTTAATTGCGCTATCCCTTCAAAACATCTCAAATCCCTAATCTCTAAACCTGAGGTAGTGAAACCTTTGACAGAAGAAGAACAATCGGTATCTGCAGAAACGCACTTCTATCGTGGCAATGAGAAGTACTTGATGAGGGTCTATCAAGATGCGATTACAGCATATAACGAGGCTATCCGACTGCAACCAGATTTCGCCAATGCTTATGTTAACAGAGGCTTAGCCAAGGAAAAACTTGGACAACACGAGTCCGCTATTATGGACTATAGTAGTGCTATTGAAATTGACTCAACTCTTGCAGGGGCTTACAACAACCGAGGCAGTGCACAGCGCAGGTTAGGACAGTACTTCTTGGCCCTTGAGGATCTGAGTACTGCTATCCAATTAGATCCTCGTTATGTCAAAGCTTACGTCAATCGCGGCAATGCGAAGAACAGTTTAGGTCACCCTAATGAGGCTCTTGAAGACTTTAATACTGCCCTTGCTCTCGACCCTGATTCTGCCGAAGCGTACAATAATCGAGGGGTTGCAAAAGCTGCCCTAATGCAACTCCCTGATGCTATCGAAGACTTTAACACCGCAATTGAACTTAATCCTGAGTTGGTTAATGCATACTATAGTCGAGGAATTGCGAAATTCATTATAGGCAAAAACATACGGGAGGCGGAGGCGGATCTCCAAACAGCGTTGAAACTGGCAAAAAAGATTGATGATGCTAATCTCAAATCTAATGTTGAGTTAGCACTATCGCGTCTTGCAGAAAATGCCTATCGTGATAGGAAAGGATCAAAGGGTAACTCAATAAAACTTTTTATTACGTATACGCGTCAGGACGAAAAAGCAAAAGATAAGTTAATAACCTATCTTGACGTAATGAAGAGTGAACGGTTAATAAACATCTGGTACGATAACGAAATTCTTCCCGGGGATAGGTGGCGTGACTCTATTTCCAAAAACCTTGCTCAAGTAGACATTCTCCTCTATCTTGTCTCTGCTAACAGTCTTGCCTCCGAAAATTGCAACAGGGAATTGGCAGAAGCATTAAACACAAACATAAGAGTCGTACCAATTATTCTTGAGCATTGCGATTGGTTGGATCATTACCTTAGTGACTTTCAGGTCCTTCCAAGGACAGGTAAACCTATTGATGCCTGGCAAGATGAAGACGAGGGTTGGCAAAGTACAATTGCTGGCATCCGAGAAGTTATCCACCAGATACAGACTCAGGCAGCTTCACCGTCCGATATATCTCAAAAAGAAGTATTAGCAGACCTCAAGTATCAACATGGGAATTTTTTGATGGTACTTAGAAAAATAGAAGAAGCAATCAAAGCATACTCGGATGTAATTGAACTGAATCCGCACTACTCTGCTGCTTATAACAACCGCGGTGTTGTTTACACTAACAAAGGTGAATACGATCTAGCTATCAGAGACTTTAACATTGCTATAGATCTCAACCCTAATGATTCCTTCGCCTACAACAATCGCGGTAATGCTTATAATGACATAAGCAAAGTTGACAAAGCTATCAAAGACTTTAACACTGCTATAGATCTCAAGCCTGATTATAGTAATGCCTATAATAATCGCGGAAATGCTTACGTGAAAAAACATTCCTTTGACAAAGCTATTGAAGACTTCAACACCGCTATAAAACTTGATCCAAGTTTCGCTGGAGCATATAACAGTCGCGGGGCTGCTTACCACGAAAAAGGAAACCTTGAGAAGGCTATTGAAGATTTTAGTGAGGCTATAAAACTCGATTCAAATTATGTCAGTCCCTATATCAACCGTGGGCGCGTTCGTGGTAGAAAGGGCATGATTTCGGAAGCCATTGGTGACTTTAGCAAGGTAATAGAATTGAGAACTGATTATGCTGATGCTTATTATGATCGGGGTGTCGCTCACGGCAAGAAACGCGACTTTGATCTTGCTATTGTGGATTATACCAAAGCAATACAACTTAAGCCCATTTATACTGAGGCATATTGTAATCGGGGCAGTGCTTATTTCTCCAAAGGTGAGTTTAATCTTGCTATAGCAGACTATACCAAAGCAATAGAACTGGATCCAGATAGTGGCGAAGTCTATTGCAATCGTGGTCTCGCGTGGTTAGTTTTACAAAATTGGAATAAAGCCAGAGCGGACATTGCCTCAGCTAAACGCATAGGGTTGGATATTGTCGATTGGTTTCATAAACTCTATAAAAGCGTTGAGAACTTTGAACGGATAATTGGTGCTAAGTTACCAGAGGACATCGCTGTGATGTTAACATCATAGTAGAATATGATTCAAGGCAGTTTTTGGACGGTTTAGTGAGATGTTTATGAAACGGATTCCAACTAATTAATAGCAGCCTGTTCGTCTTGCTCAATGGCGATTTCAATTTGCTTGCTTTACACATTTCAGCAGGTCTTTAGCGTGCTTGCGTAAGTTTATGAGAGCGTGAGAATTGCTAAGAAATAGGGGCGTAAAGTTTTGACATGTACTTATGAGAAGTCCCCCTTTGTAGCATGAACTTTCAGTTTGTGCCTCGTCCTTTCACAAACCTAAAAAAACCTCCGTCTGAAAACTCACTGCTAAAATATTTACATCCCAGAGAGCCGTTTTATGTCTTGTCAATCTGAATTGGCATTTGCTTTACGGGATATGGTATAATTGCACTGAGAGTAAAACTCGTCGGATCAGCAGACACAAGACAAAGAACAGGAACAAATATGTCCGCTAAAATCGTTTGATCTCACGAGTAGTTCTGTTAATAAACCCACTGGTATGTTCGCGATTTTCCGTAGATTTTCGTTCGGTTAACATTAGATATAATTGAAACAGGTAGGTAAGCAATGCTTGGATGGATTTTAAAAAAGTTGCTTCCAATATTTTCAAAAGAAGTATGGGAGCGCGCTAAAAACAAACGCCAACGTTCAAAAAACGCCTCTCATGACTACAATAGCCCCTACGAGAAACGTCACGGCCGATTCCAAGTCTTTTGCATTGGCATGGAAGCACAAAGATCACTTGACGACGTTTATGTAAATGTCCAATTTCTAAACAAGCGAAGGGGAACAAATCATACGTCGCTCGAAGACGTTGAAAAGGCACTTCGAGAGAAAGGTAGAAGGTATTTGAACGCGACTTCAGATAAAAGCCAAGGTGGAATGAGGATTGCCACTAACGAACAGTATCTGATGGTGCTTGGGGGGCCCGGTGTCGGTAAATCGACTTTTCTCCGCAAGGTTGGACTTGAGGCACTGAAAGGAGAGGACGGAAGCTTTGAACACGAATCTACTCCCGTTTTTCTTGAACTGAAACGATTCACGGAGGATCAGATTGATATTGAGGCATGGATTATCAACGAGTTTAAGGTATGCAGCTATCCGTATCCTGAGCGGATAGCAAACGATAAGTTAGAAGCGGGTGAACTGTTGATACTTTTTGATGGTCTTGACGAGGTGCCAAAGGCAAATGTTAGCAACTTCATCAACGAAATTAGGGATTTCGTCCATCAATATAGCCAGAACCGTTTTATCATTTCCTGCAGGGCAGCGGCTTACACCGGAGGGTTTGAAGATTTTACTGTGGTAGAGATAGCAGACTTTGGGAATTCACAGATTCAGAATTACATCAACAATTGGTTTGCATCAGCACCCAACCGAGAACTCGAAACGGCCCAACGGTGTTGGCAAACGTTGAATGCGCCGGAACATCAAGCAATCAAAGCATTAGCGCAGAATCCTTTATCACTTGCGCTACTGTGTACAATTTATGAAGACTCACAAGATTTTCCATCGAGTCAAGCAACCCTATATGAAAGAATTTTTAACATATTTCTCAAAAAATGGCCAGCAGAGAAACATGTTCATAGAGACCCACCAATGAGTCCGTATTTGGCTACCCCGACTGTAAAGCAGCTACTTTCTGAAATTGCAGCAGAGAACTTTAAGGCAGACCGTCTTGTTTTCAGTGAAGACGAACTCATCAATCAGATTCAAGAATTTTACCAACGGAGGAAGGATTGGAGTAGACAGCCGCGAGACCTTAAGCTTTGCTGCGCCTACGACTTCAGCCTTGACTCTAATTTCTACAAAGACCTTGAGCTCTACGAAGATCTCTATCCTTACCTCTACCTTGACTGTTACCAGAATCTTTACCAGAACCTTGACTTGGATATCTACCTTTATAAAGATCTCTACCAAGACCTGGATCTTCTTACGCCTCACCTTGAGTTCTACCTTAATGTATATCGAGAACTCTATAGGGACTTTGTCAGCTATCTCTATCTCAACCACGACCAAGCATTATTCTTTTACCATGATTTTTACCGCTATATCGACAGAAATTTCCTTCTTTCTATATTCTCTAAATTTGGAGACAGGTTTGACAGAGAACTCAGGGGCCGAATAGAACTTGTTAAGCGTATAAAACGAATGAAAATCTTTAAAGGTGTAGACTTACAGCAGATAATTCAGCGATTTAACGCTCAACGGGAATTCATCAAAGCGGCGGGGCAAGGAAAATCTGTTGAACCACCAGCGGAGTCTATTCACGACACATGGCTTTCGGTTTTGGGTATCACCAATGATATGCTTGAGATTTCAGACGGAGAGTTGGCAAATTATCTTCCGTATCTTCGGGGGGTAGCACTCACCGTTGCCTGCAAAGAAGCGGCTGGACGTGTTTCCCCTGAAGTATGGCAGGAAATTGAGGCGAAACTGCTGACTTCAGGAGCATAAAAGCACGCGAAGTTCTTGTATCCGAAACACTAAGATGGCTTTGAAACAGATTCCAAACAACGAATAGCCGTCTGTTCGTCTTGTTCAATCGCGATTTCAACAGCGCGTTTGGCACATTCCAAAAGATCTTTGGCATGCTCGCGTAAGTTGAAGGATTCATCGACGTTCTGTTCAATTTCAGATTGTTTATCTTTTTTGATTTTTGGGAGAGCAATTTTACTGCATTCTACCTTGTTAATGGCAGTAAGGATTGTTCCGCTACATCGTTTTTTCAGTTGTAGTTGTCCGACAATGCTTTTTAAAAGCACGAGCAACACTTTGGAATTAAGCACATCTGATTGGATAACATGAAATCCAGTAGAACATAAAGCGTTATCATACTCCTCAGTTATTAGCGCTATACTTTCCAACGAACCTTCAATAGATGAAACAATCACATCCCCAGCAGCTACCTTGCGCCGCGCTCTGGTCGGTAAATCTTCCCCTTGTTCCACCACGCAATCCGTTATTTCTCCATTGCTTCCGATATTGGCAAGTTCAATATACTTGTATTCTGTTTCAGCATCGGGATTGAAATTAGTATCTTTTACCTGTGCCAGATTTTTCAACGTATCCCAACCGCCGGAGTAATTTTTAATGGCATCAACAATATCATCATATTTCGGCTGGAAATAGCCTGCGTCAATGCGTCCAGTACTTTCGGTGTCTGAAAAGCTTTTGACGAAGGTTAACCGATGCTCTGGTTGCCAATTTGAAAGACCGAGTTCGGAGAGGAGGAGGGTTTGTGCATTATTGTATACTGCCTCTGATGCTTGAATTGAATCAAAAGCTTTATTAAAGGATAATGTGATTTCACCCTGCAATTGATTGCATAAAAGCGGTATTTCTATTCTTTTTACTTCTTCTAAGTTGACGTTTGACTGGTTAATCGAATGCCTTGCTCGTCTCTTGATGTCAATGATGCCGTATTTGGTATTCAAAAACGCTGTCAAATATTCAGGGGTAACGATTTCTGGATCTGGATTTATCCGGACAAGGTAAGAGGCAAAAACAATATCTTCGTCTGAGAATTTTTTGAATATACCGGTTCTTCCTACAAATTCTTTCGAGTTCGTGCGATTAAACAGAACATCTCTATCTTTGAGTTTGAATGCCGCGATTTGATTATCATTTAATTCCGCATACTTTAATATGTTCCGGTCACACAACATGTTGCTAATTTCATTCATTCTATAAATCTTTGTTCCTATATTGTCTTCATTCATTTCAATTGAAACGCCGTATTGACTTGAAGTAAGCGTATTTCCTATAGGAACGTACTTGAGATTTTTATTTTTATACGATTCACAACTTAGGTATTGGCTATCCCAGCGGAAGTCAGGATGCAAGGATAGGTAAGATAGTTTTCTGGTTTTGAACTGCAAATTTCTATTCTCCGTCCCAAAAACTTAATTCTTCACTTTTTGCCCACTTAATAAACTCTTCAGCGATTCCATCAGGGAGTTCGCCGTTGTGATTGTGTAAGTCGTGATTGACAATCAGATGACCGTTTTCGTCTAACTTGTGTTGCCCATTGCTATTTTCAAGGAAGACATAATCGCCGGAGTTATCCTTGCCGCTTTTTTCAGAGACACCAAAAAAGATGTCGTAGTCCTCAACTCTCCTGCAAAGGGGACCTTCAGAAGGGTCGTCATTCCACTTTTGCAAAAATAGAACGCTTGTGTTGGTGCCAGTATGGGGCTTAAAGGTGTTAGTATCCAGTTCGACAACAGCCAAAATGCGTGCATGCTCCGCTATAAAATCGCGAATGTATTTATCAGATGCGTTATTGAACCTACCTTGTGGCAGTACAATCGCCATGCGTCCACCGGGTTTGAGGAAGTCTAAATTGCGTTCAATAAACAGGATATCGCGTCCGACTTTGCTCTGTGGTTTACCATTCCCTTTAAAACCGAGGGTGTATTGATGGAGGATACGGCGTTCCTTAATATCCCCTGCAAAGGGTGGATTTGCCATCAGAATATCAAAGTTGAACAACCTATTTTGGTCTTTTTCCGCTCTTAACGCTTTGAGTCGGTCAAAACCTCTGCCATAGGTCATGATCCATATTCTATCTCTTTCAGCCCTGTCACTCCACCGTTCGTAATCAAGTGTGTTGAGGTGTAAGACATTGGACTCACCGTCCCCTGCAATCAGGTTGAGTGTTCTTGCCACCCGTACTGTCTTTTCGTCAAAGTCAATACCGAATATATTATCACGGACATACTGTTTGTCAGGGGCGGACATTTCTGCGTTGGTGAAAGGTGAACCGGTAACTTGAAAGAAGGTATGCACTGGAAAACCGCAACTGCCGGAGGCGGTGTCAATCATATACTCACCACGCTTGGGGTTGAGCATTTTCACACACATATCAATCACGTGCCGTGGCGTGAAGTATTGCCCCTTTTCGCCTTTGGCAGATTTACTGACGAGGTACTCAAACGCCTCGTCAACAATCTGTAAGTTGGAGTTAAAGAGTTTGACATCCTGCAAACTTGCGACACAGACCGATAGATGGCTATCTGAAAGTTCAAATGTTGCGTATTCCGGGAAAACGCCTTCCCACTGGTTTTTAGCATCGTCAAAAAGCCTCTGGATTTTGGTTTTCAGTTCTGTCGGAGTTTGTCCTGTGTTCCTAAACTCCATAACCCGAAAATCATCGTCAGGTATTACCTCAACGGCTCTCTTGAGAATCTCATAATCTGGATGCTCGACCTCGTAATCTTGATCTGACTCTTGTATAGCGGTGTTGATGCTTTGTCGTAAGAGGCGATTGATAAACTCTTTGTCGCTTTGGCTTTTAAACTCGTCATAGAGTTTGGTAAAGATGAGTTTGAAAACCTCCTCAAAAACGTCAACCCCCGCATTAGCGAGAACTTCATCCTCTAATTCTAAGATGATGTCCTTCAAAGATTTCCGCTCCGCTGCGAGTTTATCCTTGAGGATGAGGTCTTTGAGCGTAAAACGTTCGTTGCGTATGTCGGTGAGATCTTGGTTGGCGTTGGGGATATCGGTAATTTCTTCAAAGTAATTCGGGTCTTTTCGGTAGTAGTGTGAGATCTGCTGCCCGTTTGTCCATACGGCGATGGACGCGCCAGTGGCGTTGCAGTAGGAACGGAGTTGATCTTTACCGTCTTGGAGTTTTGGTTTCTTTACCTCAACAATGATATACGGGGTATCCTCTCTGTCTTTGTCAAGGATAACAATATCGGCGCGTTTCTTCTCTCTACCGAAGTTGACAAGGTGTTCAAATCGGACCCGTTCTCGGGTATAACGGTATTGATTCAAAAGTCGTGCGGCGTAAAGTTGGCGGATGAGTTCTTCTGGTTTTAATTGGATGGCTTTTCTGCGAATCGGGCAGTAAATGAAAGGTTTTTCGTCGCCTTCTATCTTTTCGCGTAAGTCTTGAATTTCGGATTCTTCAAACAGGTCAAGATGGTAATTGCTATCTTTGAGAATAGTTTGGATGATGTCGGGTTGGGTCATAAGTTTTCCTTTCTTTTTTAGGATGGACACAAATGCCCCAATATTTTGTGGTTTTGTTGGTTCTCTAAGGCAAAGTTATTTAGTTTGCTTGTTGGGTTTCGCTCTAACTCTATTTCCATGAACGTGTCATTGAAAAGCAGGTTTCCTTGATAAACTGAAGGGGTTTTGGTGATTCCGCGCTCAACCCAACCTACGGGAACTACGCCTTTTCAATGAACTCATAAATTTCTTTGACTTCAGCTGGATTCGTCAGAAACCATTCTGTTCCGGGTGCTTCCTGTATGTGTTTCCCTCGTACCTTTAGAATATCGTGTATTATCCGCTCTATCCTCTCATGCTTATCAGTTTTAATATGGAGACCGATCTTGAGTCTTTCTGCTGGAGGAGTGCCAATTTGCTGGTAAATCCTTGCATGTAGTTCTTGTATAGTCATACCGATCTTGCACTCCCAAACGTTTTCACCTTCAGATTCCGCGCCATCTCGTTTCTGCTGGTCATAGTAAAGATAGACTGAATTCCTACCGGATCCGATAGTATCCTCAGCATTCAGGTTCATATTTTTACTCGGATCTGAAATTGATTCTCGGGCTTCAGTTTTACCGGTGGCTATGTCAGCATGGGCTTTGCGGACATTCTTGACCATACCCGGAATAATCTTTGGGTCAAGACCCATACGCTTGGCAAATCCGTCCATATTGCCATATTCCTTGTCATGATTCTTAAGCCACTTCTCAAAATCTTCAGCGGAACGTTGACTGAGCATTAAGGACTCGACTTCCTTCTGATACTCGGGGGGCCTGCGAAGTTCACCTATTTGACCTTCTGTGAGGTTGAACTTATTGGCCAAATACTTCTGTGAAGTTGTAATTTTTCCTTTCCACCATAAAAATTCCGCGACCTCTCTTATCTTACTAATAGTAAAACGAGCCATGGGATTATTCCTCGCTCCGATGGATACATAAGTCGTTGCGATTTTCGCCTTCGGATCGACTGGCATCGGTCAAATGAAGGCATTAAAATCATAAATTCGGATATACTTTGTGGATTCTCTGATTCTCCAAGGAAGTTGCCTTTATGTTAATATAGCACTATGGAACCCGATCAAATTCTTCTCGGTGATAATTTTCCTAAACTATTTATTGCGTCCAATTGAGGAACCTGAGAACCACGCATGGACGCAATAGTTATGGCTCTCTCTATAGTGGCTTAACCTTAATATTTTTGCACCAGATTTTTCCGCCATGGTCTTGGATACCGATGTGTCCGCCTCGTGGGAAATCCTTGAGTGCGATGCCAAACTTATTCCTGCTGCCATCCGGGTTTTTGTGTGGTGTATCCCAGTCATCCAGATCGGCGCGGACGATTTCTTCGTCGTTAAGTGTTACGGCAACAATGCTACCATCACATGTGATAGTCATCTGATTCCATTCACCGGCGGGTTTACAAGTATTCTGGGTCGGTCCGAGGGCATCGTAAAGCGCACCGCAGTCGTGATTCGTCGTCGGTGCTTTGCCGTGTGTGTCCAAAATCTGGATTTCAAGACCGCTTTGAACAGGGTCATCCAGATCCGCCCATCGGATGAAAATCCCGCTGTTGACTTTCGGCTCGGTCTTGTAATCAAGGGCGAGTATGAAGTTGTCGTACTGTTGTTCGGTATAGAGATATTTCCCACCCTGAACGGTGCAGAGAATACTCCCATCATCGATAACCCATCCCTCATCTTTTCCAGTGGCTCCCCAACCGGTGAGTGTCTCACCATCAAACAGGGATATCCAACCTTCATTTTTCTCTTTTTCTGTTAACATAGTTTCTGTTATCCTTTCACTGAATATTACCGAATAAACCTGTATTTTTCAGTGCAGTTCCTGTTTCCGTTTACTGCCTGTCCCCCCTACACCCGATAGATGTAAGTAGACTACAGACTCCGCAGGCGTTTTACATCTCGGTCCCACCGACCGCGATGGTTGTTAAGCGGGAAATGCGGGAAGTGTTGAGTTCGTCAACAACATAAGATAATATCCGCAATTCCCTAATGTTTTGAGTGGTTTCACACTAACACACATCGTTTCACTGATGGGGACAGCACCTATGCGGGTTGCATAGGGTGAAACTGCTGTCCAAAGTGCTAATATTATACCAAATCTAATTGAGGATCCATCTTAAAATGCCACCATTTTTGAATC
>VYCT01000373.1 GCA_009843785.1 Candidatus Poribacteria bacterium
GCATAATGGATATCCAGTATCTACTTTTAGTGAATGACAACAATTTTCATTGGTTGGAATAGAAAACCCTTTTAAATACCATTCCGGTCTAATATGGTGTCTTTTTGGGGGATTTGAGTCATGTTTTTTCATTTCTTCCTACCAAAATTATCTTAATAAGTAATTTTAAACTTGAAAAACAATCCGATTCAATCTTTGTTCATTCTTGAGATCAGGTACTCTTGCCCGCGTTCGCCTTTGACTCTGTTACAATGACTACAGAGCAGTTGAAGGTTCTCAATATGGTCAGTCCCTCCAACATTTTCTGCGATAATATGGTCAACTTCAAGGTGTTGTTTCTCAAAATGTGTGCCACATCCGTTACAATATCCACTTTGTTCTCCATATAACTGGGTTTTGTTTTTAGGTGCATTGTATCGGGGAATATCGCCTAAATCTGTGCGTTTGGGAATATCTGTGCGATTGATAATATTTTCAAACAGTCCCTGATCTGCCCTAATACGTTCAACAACTAATTCAGCAGCTTTCTCTGATATGTCAATACCTATCCATTCACGTTGCAATCTATCTGCTGCGACAAGAGTTGTGGCACACCCGCAGAACGGATCAAAAATAACGTCTCCTTTGTTTGAGGAGGCTTTGATAATGCGGTCTAAGAGGGAAAGTGGCTTTTGAGTTGGGTAGCCTGTGCGTTCATTATGAATTCTACCAACAGGTGAAAATTTTGACCACCAAGTTTCTGGCACTTTACCGCGTTGTAAGTAAGCGTCCCGTTCTTCTCGAGTAAGTGCTTCTGCTACCATCGCCCCTTTTCTATTAGTGTTAAGTTGTTTATGAGGAATGCGAATGTCGTCCCTGTTGAATACCCATATATCACCGTTGGAATACCAGAAAAGCGTATCGTGTTTTCGATTGAATTGACGCATTTTAGGAGAACCCGGTCCGGTATAACACCATACTATCTCATTCCGGAAGTTTTGCTTTCCAAATATAGCATCCATAACTAACTTGAGATAATGACTCATTGTGGTATCGCAATGCAGGTAAATACTGCCAGTATCTTTTAGAATACGCTTCATTTCCAGTAACCGAGCAGCCATATAAATGAGATAAGATTTATCGCTGTTCGTCATAGCAGCATGGATAACTCGGTTCAGAGCAGGATATTTCGTCTCGATTAGATCAAGCCAAGCGTTGTCTACATCTGAAAGTGTCCATGTATCTTTGAATTCCGCACCAGCAGCTTTTGAACCTATAGGGGCTGCGTAGTTCGTCTTGCTATTAAACGGTGGGTCTAAATAGATGAGATCAATGGACTCACTATTTATCCCACGCATTATAGGTAGATTATCACCTGTGAATATCGTCTTTGGTTTAATATTTGTGGACATCTAAAAGAACCTGAAGTTTCACTGCTAAGTGCCTCAAGAACGATTTCTGCTTTAAACTCAGTGGTGAATCTTCTTCGTTTTCGTTTCGCCATCGGAGACTCCTTTCAAGTGAGATTGTTGTTATATCACAATCTTGGTTCAGGCAGTGCCCCTAATTTCCGATGGTAGTACGATCCTTTCGCTTTAATCTGCGGTTTCACAGCGAGGCGATTCTGTGGGCGCAGGTTTCTCAGGAGACGGTTCCGGATCAACGAACTTATACTTGCCGGACTTCCGCATTTCCTCACCTGATTTTTGGTAGTATTCAAGTACACGATTAAGATCGTGTCCGCATTTTTCTGAAATTTTCATCCGCATTTCGCGAACTTCCTTGACGACTTCGTTCATCTCATCTTCGGGCAGGAGACCCAATCCTTCAGGTTTGGGAGGAATGCCCGCTCCTGTAGTTAAAGTTAAGGCGTGTGAGCACTCTAAAATCGTTGCGTTTCGCACCTGTTGTCAGGCGTTTACCTTCAAGCGTATAGATGGAGAATAAACCTTTGACATTTACACCCGCAAGGCGTGTGAGACCATATTTGGCGTGCTTTATCAAAGTGTTTTTGACCAGACCGTTTCCTAACACAGTGCCACCATATCTATTTCGCTGCCGACCTTTTGATTCTTGTTCTCTGTGTAGACACCTGCGTTTGATGGGTATTGGGGATATACAGAATATATCAGTATTCTCAGGAATAGGAACACCGCCTACGGTGTGATGTGCCAGACACCAAGAATCTATGCAATGGGCATTAAAGGTTTCAGAGAGTTTGTTAGGAGACTTTTTGAGTCCGAGCCTATCGCGTATCTCTTTTGTCTGCCATCCTTGTAATGTTAGCAACTGCCACCGCTTTTCGATTTCTCTATAGAACCACTGCTTACCGACTTCAAGGGGAGAAAACGATTGATTCCATTTCTTCGCACGCGCTATTGTCCGTGCCTTAATATCTTCTACACAGACATGCGTGACGGGATACAACTTGGAAAGCCAATCGAGTATCCGAAGTTTCCAATCCCATCTCGCACGCGTACCGGCAGGGATCTTTGCCTTCCCCGCATTCCGGTTCTTTCTCTGCCTGCGATTCGGACACTTACGCGAACGTCTACTCCGACGCAGTTCACGACGCTTGGCAACTTTCTTACCGACACCGCTATGAGCGTCGGCTTGGATATTCAAATACGTCCGAGATTCGGATTTGACGGTGAGACCTTCCTTCTTACTGCCGGGGTCTACACCGACAACTATATCTTGCGTGTATTCGTTTTCTGTCACGTAGTTCAGTCGAATACAGAAGATGCCATTAGACCAATAAGGTGTCGCTAAGCCTTTTTTGATAAGCATACCTGCTTTGTTAGGGTGTGTCGGCATTAGCTTCTTGCCCGACTTGCTCTTAACTGGAACAAACATCGTTTGTAGTCTCCCTTACGGGTTGTGTGTTGCCCCTTCCAGATCGCGATATCCAAAGTGAATCAGACGAGGGGAGTCTCCGAAACGTTGCGGGTGCTGCCACGCACAGATACCGCGATATTTTACTGTAGAAAACTGTTTAACTTGTGGAGTGGACGCTCGGCATGCGCTTCGCACAGGTTTCCCAAGTCTTTAGACTTGGGTAGTTGACTTCTGTACTGCAAAGATCAATTTTCTTAGCCATTTTATGGGGTGCCTCCTAAGTAGTCACGCGGTGTTTTAGTTCTGGTGTTGTTAATCCCAATTCTCGGTTAATACGTGTGATGAAATCAAATTTGTTCGGATTAGCAAGGTGTGTACAATTCCATGTAAGTAGTATATCAACTTGATGAAACGAGGCAATCGCTAAGTGAAGCGCGTCACCTCCTTCTTTTTGCGGCATTATCAATTTTTCAATGTAAATCTGTGAGATTTGTACACTCTCAACTGTAGGGTTGAACATCTCAACACTATTAAGTAAAGCAAGCCGATCTAATGTTACTTCCCTGCTGCCTTCCTCAAGTTCATCAATCACAGCAGTACTTGAAGTCAGGGTAAAAAGATCAGCATATTCTTCCCACCATTGCCGAGTCAATTTCTGTCTGGCAAGTGACACAGCATCGGTCCGCAATGTATAGTAAGCACTTGGAATTGTCGTTTCAATATAGATACGCTTCTGCATTGCTTATAATTTACGATTATTATATCACATAAAGCTCTAATTGTCAAAACAAATACTATTTATGACCAGACACCAACACCAGCGCACTCCGAGCAGGGACATAAAGTTGAATCGACTGTGCCTGCCCCTCTATCGCAACATCTTGCCACGGATAGTGGACACCCTCTACGACACCATAACCGCCATATACTGGATCATCGGTGTTAAGAACGAGTCGGTAATCTGCCTTCTCAGTTACAGGGATACGCCAATCTGTGACAGATTCAGTCGGATGAAAGTTAAAGGCAAAAACGAGTCCACCCCGCGCATAAACGATCTGCTTCGCTGCCTCATGGATGTATAACAATTGGATAGTTTCATCAGCAAGCAGACGGTAGGTCGCATCGAGGTGCTGCATCGCCCGATCAAAAGCGTTGAGATGCTTATAGCGGAGGGTATCATCCTCAACGAGAGACCACTGCCGACGCGCATACCAGTAGGAGTTATTGTTCCCCGCACGTGGGAAATCAATCCACTCCGGGTGTCCGAATTCATTCCCTATAAAGTTCAGATACCCGTCACCGCCTAAGCTAAACGTCAAGAGTCGGATAAGTTTGTGGAGCGCAACGCCGCGAGAAATAAGATGGCTCGTCGTGGAAATACTCATGTGCGTGTAAAGTTCAGCGTCCATGAGTTGCATAGCGAGTGTCTTATCGCCGACGATTGACTGGTCGTGGCTCTCGACATAAGCGATGTGTTTTTCACCTGCACGGCGATCGCGTAACATGCCGTAGATCCCGCCGATGTGCCATTCTTCGTCCTGTTTCTCTTTTAACAACCGAATCCAATAATCCGGGATCCCCATTGCAAGCCGATAATCGAAGCCGAGTCCACCTTCTTGAATAGGACGTGCAAGGCCGGGCATACCGCTCATGTCCTCAGCAATCGAAATCGCAGTAGGGTTGACAGCGTGGACAACCTCATTCGCCAACATCAGGTAAGCGATAGCGTCCAGTTCAACATCGGTGTCAAAGTAATCCGCATAGCCCGTAAACTCTCGTTCTAACCCGTGGTCGCTGTAGAGCATACTCGTGACACCATCGAACCTGAATCCGTCAAACCGATACGTCTCCAGCCAATAACGGACATTGCTCAGTAGGAAACGTTGCACTTCATACTTGCTATAATCGAAGCATAGCGAATCCCATGCGACATGGTGACCTTTCGCACCGGCGTGGAAATACTGATGTCCTGTGCCATCAAAGCGGCTCAACCCTTCATTAAGATTTTTAACCGCGTGACTATGCACCAGATCCATGATAACCAGCACCCCCAGACCGTGCGCAGTATCAATAAGTGCTTTCAGTTCCTCCGGTGTTCCGAAACGGCTTGAGACAGCGAAAAAATTGCTCACATGATATCCGAAACTCGCATAATACGGATGCTCCATCACCGCCATCAGTTGTACAGCGTTATAACCTAAATCCGCAATCCGGGGCAAAATGTTTTGCGTGAACTCAACGAACGTTCCAACTTTTTCAGCCTCCTGCGCCATACCGATATGCGCCTCGTAAACCCGTAAACCCTCAGCGTTGATGTCAAGATCAGGTGCACGGTGCTGCCACTGATACGGATGCTGTGGTGCCCAATACTGACCTGTGAAATCAGCATCGCCTTCCTGAACGACACGTTGAATATACGCCGGAATCCGATCAAGTCTGCGTAGGGGCGAGGTTGCCTCGTCCCTACTGATAACATGCACCTTGACGAGGTTGCCGTGTATGAACCTATCAGCATAGTCGCTGTCTGGCAAAAAGAGGTGCCACACACCCCAGTCATCAACGGACATCGGGTTCGCATCGCGCGACCAGTCGTTAAAATCGCCGATGAGCGCAAGCCTTTCCGCACCCGGTGCCCATTCACGGTACCAGACACCAGTCTCCCCTTCATATTCACCACGGTTAAAACCGAAATATCGGTGACCTTGGCTGATCTTGCCTAATACACCACCCGTTTTCTCAATTTCTGCTCTAAAACGTTGATAGTGCGCAAACCGCTCGCGTAGTTGTGTTGTGTATGGTTTCAGCAAGGGGTCGGTTTTGATGAGGGCAGTGCCGTCAGCCACGTTTCCTGTCAAATGTCGTTTTCTCATTCGTTGAATTTTTTCCTTCTCTTCAGTCGTATGAAACACGAAAGTCAAAAATAGACGCGAAACGAGGAAAAGAAAAGATTCGGATAACTACCAAACTCCGACTGAAATTCCGAGGATTCGCCATTTTTAGGTCGCTTGCCGATACTGACGAAACCGCCGACAGAGAGGTGAATATCCTCCGCGACATTATATGCGATCTGTGGCGCAACGAAAGTCGATGGATCAGATAAGTTAAACAGCATCTGACCACTGAAACTGATTAGCGGTGTCAGTTGATGGGTGAATCCGGGGGCGAGATAGTGCCTCCCCAGCAGATAAACACCGCCACGCGTATACGCCGATTGCTCTAAGTTGGCGAGATAATTTTCCGGTTTCCGCGCACCCGCCCCATTGAAATGATATTCAATAAAGCCGTAAGTCTCTCCGCCGAAGCTATAGTCTAAACCCACAGAGGTGCGCAGATAATTATCTGATGCGTCGGGTGCATCATCAAACGGTTCAACAAGGACATAAGCCGTTTCTAACCAGAACCCTGCGCCGCCAATGCCGCGTGCGACATCCAAACCGATAAGCAGATCCCTCTGAAATTCCAACAGTAAGATTGAAAAGTCCGTTTCCGCAGCGTTCAATTGCGTCCGCAGAAAGACGGCACTCTTGTCAAAATCGAAATTGTTGCCAAGGATATATCCGGTATCCACCTCGCCCATCACACCGACCGGAATACGGACACGAACTGCATCTATGCCAACGCGGTCTTCCGTGTCCAACTGGTCATAAGTATAAGGCGCGATAGTATCGGTTGGATTTATGATTCGAGCACTCCCCCAAGCAATCGCGTCCCTACCAATAGAGAAGTCTGCAAAATCGGTACTGAACTGAACCGCAGCACGATCAAGGTTATGATAGATACCAACACTGCCCATCGCGGCATCCGTACTCGGATAGATCAGTGCGTCAAAATCTACAACGCGGTAACGGGACGAAGCGACACCGACAGCAAACGGAGACTGCGAAAAGAGTAAAGGGTCTTGAACGCGCGGCGTAAAGTCGTAGGCGACAGCAAACGAAAGTGTGTCGGTTGGTGTGTGGGAGAGATTAAGCCGCAGTCGGTTGACGACGATCCCCGTTATCGGTGCGTCTGGGAACGGTGAATTGAATACAGTAGAAAAGTTTTTGTAGTAACCACCAACTTGAAATTCTGCATTGGCGATCCCTGATAATGGTCCTGTTATCAAACAGATAACGAGTACGACGATTTTTCTTAACTGACAACTGACAACTGGTAACTGGTAACTGTTACTTCGTTTCATCTGTATCTACCCGCCCGTCGCGAAGCGTAATCAGACGCGTTGCACCCTCCATCACCATCGGATCATGCGTTGAGAAGATGAACGTCATGCCGGTTTCTGTGTTGAGGCGACGCATCATCTCAAGCAGATCGGCACCCGTTTTCGAGTCGAGGTTCGCAGTCGGTTCATCGGCGAGGATAATCTGAGGTTCAGAGACCATCGCCCGCGCGATAGCGACGCGCTGCTGCTGTCCACCTGACAGCTGCGTCGGTGTCCGGTCGGCGACCCCTTTTAACCCGACGGCTTCGAGCATTGTAATAACCCGTTCGTGCCGTTCCGCCTTTGGAACACCTGCCAAGAGCATGATGTATTCAACGTTTTCCTCGACTGTCAACACCGGAATTAGGTTATAAGCCTGAAAGATGAACCCGATGTTATCGCGTCGGAAGTCGGAGAGTTGGTTGCCACCCATCTCCGATAGCACCTTACCCGCTAACCACACTTTCCCTTCTGTGGGCGCGTCCAAGCCAGAAATGATATTGAGAAAGGTTGTTTTGCCCGAACCAGAAGGTCCCACGAGTGCCGTAAACTCTCCTGACTGAATCGTTAAATCGATCCCGTTAAGCGCGTTGATGGGGATTCCATCCGCTTCATAAACCTTCGTCACACCTTCTGTAACAATAACATCTGTTCTTTGTGCCTGTTCCAT
Organism: Candidatus Poribacteria bacterium; assembly: GCA_009843785.1. Lineage (GTDB taxonomy): Bacteria > Poribacteria > WGA-4E > WGA-4E > WGA-3G > WGA-3G. The sequence goes on from VYCT01000373.1 coordinate 7,686, forward strand.
TATAACTTCCTGAAAAACTATTTTGTCAAGTTGGGTCTGAATTTAGCGAAAACCACTTTTGACGTAGGAAAAAGCGGAGCGAGAACTTCATCGTTAAAAAATTTAAAAACTCCGGCGCATTGCTGTTGCTGGCGAAATCTTGGCTGCGTGGCGTGCAGGATAGAGGCCGGCAATGATCGTAAAAATAAAGAGCCACACCGGATAAATAATGAACTGTTCAACCTTCATGGTTGGGCGGATGAATTCCTGTATCGTCACCCCCGTCATTTCAATGCCGGTATAGTCAATGCCGACATGCGCAAAAACCGCTGTCAAAACGAAGCCGAGGATTGCCCCGAGTCCAATACTCACAATCGCTAAGGCACCCGCCTCAAACAAGACGACGCGCGCCATCCCAAAAGGACGCGTCCCGACAGCGCGTAACACACCAAACTCAAACATCCGCTCGTACAACGACATAAAAAGCGTATTGATAATCCCAAAGGCAACCAGAAAAAATAAGATAACCGCCATAATGTATTTGCTGTACTTCGTCATTTCTAATATCGCTGTCAATTGCGACATCAGTTCTGTCCAACTTAAAGCTTCGTTGCCGTGTCGGGAATACGTCTCCCAAAACGGCAGTGCTGGATCTTGCGAGTAGGCGAGAGAAGTAAATTTAATGGCGATTTCATGTGCCGCGTTCCCGATACCGAGCATCTCTCTCGCTTTGTCAATCTGAACGAAAGCCATGCGGGCGTTCATCTCTTCATCCGCAAAATAATAGATACCGGAAATCCTGAACATCTCTTGGGAGAGGTCTCCGGTTTCGGCTTGCGCAACTGTCACGACCACTCGGTCCCCAAGCCCAATTTCCAAGATTTCTGCAAGTTTCGCACCGATAACGATATCGCGGCTGCTACCGCCTTCAAAATAGACACCTTCCGTGATCGCATCATCAATTTGGGACAGAAATTTCTCTGTCGGCGGATGAACCCCGACAAGGGCAATTGCACTGACATTCGCTGGAGACGTAATCATACCTGGCGCAAGCACTCTTTGGGTGAAATGTTCGACAATCTCTTCCTGAGCGAGACCCTCGATTACTTCGTCAAGTGCCTGAATCGTCAATGAGACCTCTTGTACGTCTCGAAAACCTGCCCGATGAATCTGCGCATCGCCGAGGAACGAGGCAGTGGCAGTCCGCACCATATTGTCTGTCATCCCGATCATTAACGCATCAACAAAAATCAGCGCAGCCAGACCGATGCCGATCGCTGTTGCAGCAATAATCGTACGCCGTTTATTCCGAAAGATATTTCGCCAAGCAAGTTTTACTAAAATCAACCACATAGTCTTTAGTTATCAGTTGTCGGTTGTCAGTCGTCAGTTTGCCTCACAGTGAGAGTTATCAATGTTAGAAAGTGTGCTAAAGTGTTCTAAAGTTGTGAAGTTATCAACTTTACAGAGTTCTCAACTTTAGCTACACTTTACTGGATTTTACGAACTTCTTTAACTGACAACTGGTAACTGATAACTCTATTAATGTGTCCGCATCGCCTTCGCAGGCATAATACGGGCAGCTTTTATCGCTGGAAATAGACTGACGATCGTCGCTGATAGCATAACCGTGATCGCTGGAATCACCAGACATCGAACGTTGACTTCAGCATACAACGTCTTGAGTTTCATGCCGCCAAAGGTGATTTCTTGCGGATACGTGATGCCGTATATCGAGAGTAGATAATTCAGCAAGGCTCCAAGGAGCGCGCCAACACAGATGCTACCAAGTGCTATGATGACCACTTCGCAAACGACGAGCCAGAAGATTTGCACCGGTTTTGTCCCGACTGCCTTTAGCACACCGTATTCACGCGTCCGCTCCAGCACCGACATCAGCACCGTGTTGAAGACACCAATAGCAACAATCAGCATAATCACCACACGACTTATCGCATCACCTTGTTGATCGGTGCGCATCGCGCGATAAAAGGATTTGGCGACCACCTGCCACGGTGCAACATCAAGTGTCGAATCATTGAGTTGCGTTTCGATTGCGCTCGTAATTTTATCGACTCGGTTGATGTTTGAGACAATCACAACAATTTCGTGAACACGTCTGTCAAGCACAAGCAATTCTTGAGCGTCTTCAATGTGCAGATAACACGCCACGCGGTCCGTTATGTCGTCTCCGCTCTCTGCGATGCCGACGATTTTATACACGTCATTCGCAATCGAACCGTCAGCACCCTGTGAAACGATTACAAGTTCACTGTCAACCGTTGCAGACACAATCTTCGCCAAACCTTTCCCAATAACCGCCTCATGCGATGGTGTTTCGCTGAGTGTGCTGCCTTCAACGACTTTTTGGTCAAAACGGGTTGCTGCGGTTTCACGTGCCACATCAACCCCGATGATTTGTACAGCCGTACTCTTTTCACCAACCGAGCCGAGTCCTGCGCCGTAGACACGCGGGGTCCACGCTTCAACGCCTACAACACGCTGAATTGTCTCACCCACAGCAGAGGTGTTGTCGATTGTTTTGTAGAGCGACGGTTTATCAAGATACCCGTCGCGATGCACCTGAATATGTCCAATACGGTTTCGGGTGAACATCGCGATAATGTTCCCGTAGGCACCATCGGACAAACCAATGGTGAGCGATAAGAGCGCGAAACCGACAACCATCGCGAGTGCTGTTAGAATGGTCCGCCGCTTTTGACGAAAGATATTACGAAACGCAATCTTAAGTATCATAGTAGTAAGCACGCTCCGCGTGCCGTCCAACCTATCTTCTTCTCTGGAGGTTTCGGCGTGTGAAGATTTTATCGTCGATGTCCGAATCGAAGGTCGCGTTCAACCATCGGACAACTGTTTTGTGTCCCTCTTTGTTCTGTGGAATCATCTCCATCACGGATGGCGCGATTTTGTCGCCAAAAGTTTTGATCTCTTTGAAGTTCATCACCCGCATCAGGTTCCCTTTCTCGTCATAGAACCGCTGCCACACCGGTATATAATCGTCGGACTGCACGGCAGCAACAATCTTACCCCAAACAATTGGAGAATCCTCTTTGGGGACGAGTTGGATATAGAGGTGTTCTGGAGACGCGTCTTTGGGTGTAACGTACTGATAGGTATAATCGTCGAGCATCGACGACTCCCTGACCAAGTCGTCATTCGTGAAATCGGAGCCCATCCACGATCCCATCATCATCGACGGCGGAATCTTCATTGTTTTGTTCGTCTTTGGCAGATAGTTCCACATCTCGTTTCCGATGCGGAGTGTCGCGACCCCTTGTTCCTTCTTCGGTGCCGTAATCCGAATAAAAGTCTTGCGCATCCCTTGCGTCCAGACTGTCATCGCGAGGGTACGTTCCCAGTGCGGTGTGACGATGTGCATCTCCATCTCAGCATGGCTCGTCTCGCTACGATAGAGCTGATCAATCTTTTTGACGATGGTTTCAACATCAGGAACGTGTTCATCGGCTTGCCCTGACACGCAGACCAAAGCAGCCAATACAAGCAGACACCACACCTTCAAACCCAGCGATCCGTTCTGTATTTTACCTCTAAACTTCACCATTTTTCGGTTATCCTTTCCAGTTTCATCTTATACTTTACATGATATAACAAAATGGCTTAAAGTGCAAGTTTTTCGGATTTCTTGTAGGAGGGATTTTCAATCCCGACGCTTTACTTCCAGCGGAGGCGTGGGAGAAACCTTTATAGTGAAGCTCATGAATAAATGGACATCTTTGTAGCATAAACTGTTAGTTTGTGCCAGTCTGAATGCCTGTCATAGGTATTCAGACTGTTTGAGACTGCCCTATTAATTATAGGTTTTACTATAAATCCTGATTCAAACAATTAACTTGCACCCCTCTAAAAAATCGGGTAAACTGAACAGATATAGTCCGCAAGGAAAACAAACCATGCACGCAACATCCTTTAAAGCCGACCTTCACCATGCCCTCAACCGCTTCACAGCAGGGGAATTCGTCGAAAACGCCATACAGCTTCTCAACGTATTAGGCTACGAGAGCCAACGCACACTCAACCGAGATACCAATACCGCTGAGGCATTCCTTGAAGACTTTGACAATCACGGACGGATGAACAGCGACAAAGCACATCTCCACGAGTGGCAGACCGCCGATCTCCTCTTCCAACTCACTGCTGACGAGATCAAACAGCATACCCAAGACACATTCACCTTCCATGAAGATCAAGGCGTTGATAACACTATCTATTACTCCTACCTCTTTCTCGCTGTCAAACTCAAGGGAGACACCTATTCCCGCACGGCACTTGCCAACATCACTCGCGAAATCAACAAACTCTATGCTATGCCAGCACTCCTGATTTTTCAGCACGGACAGGCCTTGACCTTCGCCATTATTAATCGCAGACCGAGTCAGCGAGATGGGGATCGCGATGTGCTTGAAAAGGTGACGCTCATCAAGGATATTGACATTGTGAATCCACATCGCGCACACCTTGACATCTTGGCAGAGTTATCGCTCGATGTACTGTATCAAGTGTATGAATTTAGCAACTTCTTGGAACTCCACCAAGCATGGCAAAAAACGTTAGACACCTCTGAACTCAACAGACGTTTCTTCAAAGAGATCGCCGATTGGTATTTCTGGGCAGTCGAAAAGGTGACGTTTCCACCCGATGCCGACGACGATGAAACCGTCCGCAATGCGACGTGTATCATTCGCTTGATTACACGGCTCATCTTCGTCTGGTTTCTCAAAGAGAAAGACCTCGTGCCGGACGTGCTTTTTAATGAGGAGGCTATTGCGGAGCTGCTCACGAGCCTGGATGCTCAGGAAAGTACCTACTACAAAGCGGTTCTCCAGAACCTATTTTTCGCAACGTTGAATCAGGAGATGAACACACCTGAAAAGCCAAACACCCGCAAGTTTCGAGGTGAAGGTCGGCAGCACTATAACATCACATCGCTGTATCGCTATAAACGGTATTTCAGTGACCCGGACGCAGCACTTCGTTTGTTTGAGAGTATCCCATTCCTCAACGGGGGACTGTTTGAATGCCTCGACAAACCCACCCTTGAAGACGCTAAAACAATCCTACGAATAGATGGCTTCTCTGATAGAGACGACAACCCCCTTTGTGTGCCAAACGAACTCTTCTTCTCCGAACCGCAGCCAGTAAATCTCAATGCTGTCTACGGCACGAAAAACAGTCAGTATACTGTGCGCGGCTTAATCCACATCCTCAACCGCTACAAATTCACGATTACAGAGAACACACCAATAGAGGAAGAAGTCGCACTGGATCCTGAATTGCTCGGACAGGTGTTTGAAAACCTGCTTGCGGCGTTCAACCCCGAAACCGGCACAACCGCGCGTAAACAGACCGGCTCCTTCTATTGTTATGTCAACTTTATATTGACAGTTATTTTAAAAAATGGTATCCTAAGTTTCA
>VYCT01000061.1 GCA_009843785.1 Candidatus Poribacteria bacterium
TAGAGCCCTACTACAAGAGGCTACGAAAAAATCGCTAAATTGACACCTATGGTGCGGTTGCAAACCGCACCATAAGTGTCAATTTAAGAAAAAATAACCGCTTGGGTACCCAGGTCCGGTAGGTTCGGTTTCAAACCGAACCGGATACGACGCGGAAACCTTGATGACTTCAAACCTCTCTTGAGTTCCGTAGGAACGGCATCTGTGTAGAAATGTGTCTCCGCCAAAAACCAGGTTTCCCCGTAGGGGCGGCATCTATGATCGGGGCGCACCAAATATCGCAAAATATCCCTAAATTGACACCTATGGTGCGGTTGCAAACCGCACCTACCAGTCTTTTAGTGCGTAAGTCCTATCTAAGTAGACTACTGCTGTTTGTGAAGTTGGATTTTCTTAAAGGAAGGGAACCACGGAGAAGATTATGGCTACAAAAGACAATTCTGCGGATTTCTGGTATACACTCCTCGACTCATTTTACAACTATGGACTCGCGAGAGGTGAATTGAAGGAAATAGACAAGGAGACACAGGGGAACCTCCTCGCTTACTTCAAAACGAAGGTTGAGGCGGGAGTCTCGGATGGCCAGACGGCACTTCCACCCGGTTTCCATGACTATTATTGGCGTTTTTCTGAGGAGATGCAACCAAAGCTAAGAATGTTGGCAGAAGCCGTTCTTGAAACAGACCCGGACAACGGCGGCGCATCTATAATTTTGGCAATAGCAGCAGCGAGAGATATGAACTACGATGAGAGTCTACCATTCGTGGAAAAGGCGTTGACCTTGGTGCCAAAAGATCCGTGTATAAATCTGCATTTGATTGATAAGTACAGGCGATATCACGGTTTTGGACGTATTGATGAACAAGAAAAAGTGCTTATCGCGCTTGAAAACTTCTTTGAATGGGCAAAGCGACAAGATGATACGCCCTACTATCGGGACGCGAAGTTTGCCTATCGAAGGCATAGAATAACGCCGTACGCAGTCTATCAGAAACTCAAGTCTCTCAAGGCAGACTTTGAAATGCCGGAGCGAATTGAGCAGCGCAGGACATTGATTGAAAAGTGTAATAGCTTGATTAAAAGATGTAGAGCCTTATTACCCGAGGCGCAGGCAGCGTTTGAGAAAAAATTGCTTCAAGAATCGGCTAACGCGTGTGGCTTAGACAATGGAGCGCCCGAAAACATAGATTTTTGGGATACCTACCTTGATTCGCTGGAGAACCGTGGACTCTCAAGACCTTGGTGGGAACTCACACCGAAGATTCAGACACAACTACTGGACTACTTCAAGGCGAGGGTTGCAGCAGGCGTTGTTGACGGTAAAACGACGCTGCCACCGCAGCTGCCTGAGTACGTCTCACGCTTCCCTGAAGCCATGCTTTTAGAACTTCGAGAGTTCTCCGAAGAAATTCTTGAAAAGTCTCCTGATAACGGCGCGGCGATGAAGATGTTGGCAATCATTGTCTGGGAAGGGAACGGTGCAGGAAACAGGGATCTTCTATTCCTTGAACAGGCGATGGCACTGGCGCCTAATGATGTGGAGACCTGTTTTCTCGCGATTAGCCATTACAGAGAATCCTTAGATCCCTTATTCAAATTGACGTTGACCACACTCGAAAGGCTGTTTGAAAGCGCGAAGCAGCAAGACGAATCTGAATTGTATCACTGGTTGGCAAAACTGTACAAAGATGTCGGGAGAACACCTTGCTATATCTATCGGAATCTGATGAAAAGTCCTGAGGAAAACGCCGAACTGCTCGCGCGGTGTAAACCTTTGATTGTTGAAGCACAGCATGCCTTTCAGCAACGGCTTGAACAAGAACCCGACGATTGGTACGCCTTGCGTGGACTTGGCGATATCTATGAAGCGTTGGGTGACACCGAATCCGCAGGAAAGTATCCGTGGGCGGGCCATTCAGAGATCAAGACCGTATGGGATCAGACAGCGTGGGTTGGCAAAGAACTCCCAGATTTCCCAGCGGTGGCATTTGACGGCACACCGGTGTCGTTCGCGGATTACCGTGGCAAATTGGTGCTTCTCAATTTCTGTGCAAAGTGGTGTGGCTTCTGCGCGCCAGAGATGCCGCATATCAAAGAAGCATACGCGCAGTATCACAAAGATGGCTTCGACGTTATCGGTGTGAGTTTAGACGAAAGCGAAGCGGAACTCCGCGAATTTATTCAGGAACACGATATCCCGTGGCTCCAGATTTTTGATGGTAAAGGGTGGGAGAGTGAACTTGCCCGGTATTTCGGCATTAATAGCGTGCCTTCACAGTGGCTTATTGACCGCGATGGCAAGATTCTCTCGGTTAGTACCAGAGGTGAACAGCTCGATCAACTTATAAAGTGGACTGAACTCACACGGGTTGGGAAAGCGGTTCCAGACTTCTCAGCCGTCACTGTAGATGGCACACCGATTTCGCTCTCGGCGCACCGCGGGAAGGTTGTGCTGCTTTACTTTTGGTGGACGAGCGATTATTGTGAAGCGGAACTAACATCCCTGGACACGGTATACCAAAAATACCGCGACAAAGGGTTTGAGGTTATTTGTGTTGACATTGGCGGATGGAACAATGAAGAAGCACTACGCAACTATATCCGTGAGAAGGGGTATCCAGGACAACACATTTATGATGATGAGGGCCCACTAGCTCAGCAGTTCAGCTTGGTCACAGAGAGCCTATCTTCCGTAGTTGACCTCCCAGCAGTTGTGTTGATTGATACTGATGGAAAGGTGATTGAGGCGCGATCCGGGAAGGTGTATTCGACTGAAGCATGGGCGAAAAGATTGGAGCAGCTCGTTGCGGCTCACCTACCGCGCTGATGCGTGTATATGCTTTATAGTAAAATCCAAAAATAAGTTTACAGTTGTCGCTCGTAGGGGTTGGGTAACCCAACCCCTACGGCTAACCTATGTGTGCAAATAATTACGGGATCTACTATAAACAAAAAACAAGCCCCGAGGAGACGGGGCTTATCTCTTTTCGCTAAAATACCCCCGACGAGATTTGAACTCGTGTCGCCGCCGTGAAAGGGCGGTGTCCTTGGCCAGGCTAGACGACGGGGGCAAAAGAATGTGAGCCGTACAGGGATCGAACCTGTGACCACCTGATTAAAAGTCAGATGCTCTACCAGCTGAGCTAACGGCTCAAAGTCATCACAAATTTTAATAATACCACACTTTTAGGTGGATGTCAAATTAAAACGCAAGAATCGGGAAAAAGTTCACATTTATTTTCGACGCACGCTACCAGAGTGGTTGTCCTAACTGTGCAATCTGATCTCTATCGGGTCCAATGGAGATAATCGGGATCGGGACGTTGAGGTAATCCGAGACATAAGCGACATAGTCTTTGGTGCGTTGCGGAATATCCGCTGCGGTGCGTGCTTCAGTTAAAGGTTGTTCCCATCCGGGCAGCGTTTCATAGACCGGTTCGCACTCTTCTAACACTTGCAGGCTGCTCGGGAAACGGGTGGTCTCTTCTCCTTTATAGCGGTAAGCGACACAGACTTGCAAATCGGTGAGCGTATCAAACACATCAAGTTTCGTCATTGCGATAGCGGTGAGTCCGTTAATCTGCGTTGCATATCGGAGTGCGACGAGATCGAGCCAACCGCAGCGTCTTGGACGTTGCGTTGTGGCCCCGTATTCTTTGCCAATTTGCCGAATTTCTTCGTCCAAGTCAGGTGGCATCTCGGTTGGAAAGGGTCCACCGCCGACACGCGTTACGTAGGCTTTGGAGACACCGAGTACTTCTTCAATCGCCTTGGGCCCGATGCCGAGTCCGGTGCAGACAGCACCTGCAGTACAGTTAGAAGAGGTAACGTAGGGATACGTCCCAAAATCTATATCCAGCATCGTTCCCTGTGCGCCTTCAAAGAGGATCCGTTTTTCAGCAGCGAGGGCATCGTGCATAAAGGCGACGGTATCGGTCACATAAGGCGCGATCCGCTGTGCGTAGGCGTAGTAGGTTTCGAGAAGGACGTGTCGATCGGGGCCGCCTATCTGAAGTGCTTCGGCTTTGGTTTCAAGGTTGTAATCCAATTTCTTTTGGAAATGGTCAAACTCGAGCAGGTCGCCGACGCGAATGCCAGCATGCCGGTTCATCTTATCGGAGTAGGTGGGTCCGATGCCGCGCGAGGTCGTGCCGATTTTGGTAGCACTTCCCATCTGTTCCCACTGCTCAACTGCCTTATGGTAGGGCAGAATGAGGTGGGCGCGGTCGCTGATTTTTAGGTTATCGCTACTGACTTCGATCCCCTGTGCCTGCAGCCGGTCAATTTCACCGAAAAGCGTCTCTAAATTAATGACGACTCCGTTGCCGATAACGTTGACGGTGTCCGGTCTGAGGATACCTGATGGGATGAGATGAAGAATAAATGTCTTGTCCCCGAGCACAATCGTATGCCCGGCGTTATCACCGCCTTGATAGCGTGCGACGATGTCCGCATCTCCTGCAAAGACATCGGTCAGTTTTCCTTTACTCTCATCGCCCCACTGTGCACCTAAGATGACAATGTTTGACATACAAAACCTCTTGCTACTCACAAAAACGTATAGACGCGACCTTTAGCCGCGCCTGTGTTACGACCTAAGCGTGCATTTTGCGTTATACTAAAATCCGTGATTAAGGGGAACGCTGCTGGCGGGTTTCAATATCCATCCACCGGTGAAATGTGCGAGGTAGCCGACAATTCTAACGCTTAGAGAATTGAAAGCGTGCGCGTGCGCCTTTTTGCCCGTATTTCTTGCGTTCGACCATTCTCGGATCGCGCGTCAAGAACCCAGCTTTTTTCAAGGACGGCTTCAAGGATTCATCCGCTTTGACGAGTGCGCGTGCGAGCCCGTGTGAAATGGCGCCCGCCTGCCCGGTATGCCCACCGCCTTTTACGTTGACATGGACAGTAAACTCGCCGCCTTTGTCAACATGTTCAATGGGGCGTTGTGCTGCCTGCCAATGGTCGGCACGTTGGAAGTATTCTTGAATCGGTTTCTTATTGACGATAATCCCAGCTTCACCACCGGGGATGATACGGACCCGTGCGACTGAAGTTTTACGTCGGCCGGTTCCCCAGAATTGTTCAATAGCCATACTGCTCATACTCTCCAAAGTCTATCGGGGTTACAAACCCCTCCTACCATCTATGAGGGTAGTCTATCGGGGTACAAACCCCTCCTACCATCTATGAGGGTAGTCTATCGGGGTTACAAACCCCTCCTACCATCTATGAGGGTAGTCTATCGGGGTTACAAACCCCTCCTACCATCTATGAGGTAGGCAATTCAATTAAAACGTTAAGACTTCCGGTTCCTGTGCTTGATGCGGGTGAGAGGGTCCCGTGTAAACTTTGAGTCCCTTCATTAATTGGCGGCCGAGGCTATTCTTGGGGAGCATCCCCTTGACAGCATCGGTGATAATCGCCTCAGGCTTGAGTTCCATCTGTTTATTGAAGGTTCGGTATTTATCGCCACCGGGGTAGCCGCTATGCCGAAAATAGGTTTTCTGTTCCCCTTTGTTTCCTGTAACCTGTACCTTCTCTGCATTCACAACAGCAACGCGAAACCCCAAATCGGCGTGGGGGGTAAACCGCGGGTCATTTTTTCCGCGTAGTACGTGTGCAATCTGGGATGCTAAACGCCCGAGTATTTGTCCATCCGCGTCCACCACATACCATTTAATGTCTTTATCCGCTTTCGGAAAATAGGTTTTCGTTTTCAGTACCATGATTTCCTATCCCTTTACTAATAACCAAACTTTTTGTAGTCTATTGTTCGCACGCCTCGCCCTGAATAGGGTGTTGCCTAATTGCGAACATCACCGCGTAATATTATATCATGAAAGACGACGTTTGTCAAATTTTTTGTATTGGCTGTCGGTTGTCAGCGGTCGGTCATTAGCCGTTAGCCGTCAGTTTCCGTCAGCAATTATAGTTTTTCTAAAGACCCACTACTTTGAAAACCTGTCCAATTGAAACGGGGCGATTGTCTCTGAAGTCTCACCCGTCAGAATTAGTTTGGAGACCTCGTAAGCTGTGATGGGTGTGAGTAAGATGCCGTTGCGATAGTGCCCCGTTGCGTATATGAGATTCTCGACAGGTGTTTTACCGAGTATGGGAGCATTGTCTTCGCTACCCGGACGTAGCCCTGTCCATGTTTCGATAAGTGGCAGATCGTAAATACCCGGCACAGCTTCACACGCCCCGTGGAGGAGTTCATATATACCCCCAACGGTCAGATCCGTGTCAAACCCGAGTTCCTCGGTTGTTGCACCGACGATCAGTCTACCATCGGTTCTCGGCACTAAATAGACCGGCATCGGATACCTCGCCTTGACGGTACGGATGACGTTTTTGAGCACAGTGCCTTCCCGCATTCGCAACGCCAACATCTGTCCCTTCACAGGACGCACGGGCGGGATAACAGTATCCGGTAACCCGTCGATCTGCCCAGACCAACACCCTGCAGCGAGAATACACACATCTGCGCCTTGAAACCCGTCCTGCGTTTGAACCCCCGTCGCGGTTCCGTTTTCTATGACAATTCTTTCAATAGTGCTATTCTGATGCAACACGCCGCCGCGCACTTGATAGGCACGCTGGAGTGCTTGAGCCATCAACCGGTTATCGACCTGATGGTCAGTTTCACAACGAACAGCTGCAGTCACGTAGGGTGAAAGTGCGGGTTCAATTTCACGTGCTTCTTGTCCGCTCAACCACTCGACATTCAACCCTAAACCTTGTTGTAAGGTATAAGCATGCCGGAGTTGAATTGCATCATCAGGTTCAATGCCTATAATCAGCGTGCCTTCCGCTCGGTAACCGATTGACATCTCTGTTTCTGTCTCTAACTCATCAACCCATTCCGGGTAGCGTGCTAAACTTTGATTGCTGAGTTTGAGGAGGTCGAGTTCGTCGATATGTGCTTCAGCAATTGGGCCGAGCATACCGGCGGCAGCCCAAGAGGCACCGCGTCCGGCTTGTCCGCGCTCATGAATGGTAACAGAGGAAACCCCTGCTTTCGCCAGTTGCCACCCGATACCAAGTCCAATCACACCGCCACCAATGATGAGAATCTTCTTATTTTTCATTATTCATCCTTCTTAATAGACCGATAAATCAATTTAATCCACAGGCATTGCGTGGGTTGGGATTTCGATGTCTTGTTCACTCCAAAATTTGTATGCGCCACGATGTAACGGAATAACAAACGCCTTTGCCCCGTTTTCTATTGTCATATCTGCTGCAGCTTGATTTACGAGAAGCATCGCCTGATGCCCTTCCGGTGCGTAAACGTGTTTTAGGATAGCATAGATCGTCTCCTCATTCACGTCTTTGTGGGCGATGAGGAGTGTTGGCATCAAAATAGTTTTTACGGGTTTAACTTTCCCGTCATACGCGCCTTCAGGCAAAGCTCCAGGGAGGTAGAACGGGTATTTTTCATAGAAGCCGTACTTCTTAGCAGGCGTGTCAAGGTCCAACATCCGGATAGATTTAATCGTTGTCAACTCGATAACGGCACTATTCGGCACACTCACCAACCACTGGAATCCATCAACTTGTCCGTTTTGAAGCGCCTCGGCGGCTGCGGTGCCGCCTTTGTAAATCGGCGTGAATTCTCCCCAGATACCCGCCAATTTTGATAAGCGTTCCAACGTCTGTGCGGTACCGGAACCGCTCGCGCCTGCGGCGATTTTCCTGCCAACGATGTCTTCAAACTGATGGACATCACTGTTCGCTAACGTTGAAAATTGGTCATAGGCGATAAAGAGGAGCGTCACGACGCGGATATTGGTCTTTGGGCCCTCTTCGGCGAAAATATCTTTGCCGTGGTAGCCGAGATAACTTTCAGCGGCAAAAACGACACCGAGTGCTTCCGGGTCTTCATTGACACGCCGCGTATTTTCGACAGACCCTGCGGAGCCGTCAACAGATATTTTTAGATGCGGTTCGTGTTTCGCGACGACTTGACGAACGCCGCCTGCGAATTGCGAAAAACTACCGCCGATCGTGCCGCCGAGAATTGAGAGCCATTCCTTTTCCTGAGAAACAGTGTTATCCGTTTTCGATTTTTCAGCGGATTGTTTATCACTACAACCGTAGGGTGCAACACATATAGCGAGTGCAAGGCATAATATAGATACGTTATGTCGTAAATTGCGATACATAGATTTGTTCGTTGTAAACATAGAGGTTTCCTTTTTCGTTTGTATATTGAATAGTTTTGACCAAGAACTCGCGCCTGAGTAAAAGTATCTGTAGACGAGTTTTTGGTCAAGGTCTTCGGTTATCGGTTGTCAGTTAACTTCTGTGTATGTTGTAACCTTTTCAACAATTACAAACTGCGCTTTAATCGATGGCTGCTGACTATAAGAATACCAGATATCTTACTGTATTTCAAACGTTTTCTGGTTCGGAAAGGTTAAATTTTCTTGATAAATGTTGAAACAACTGTTAGACTATAACCGTGAAAGATGAGTAGACGAAAAGGAGGCTAAAACACAGTGAAACGCTTCTTCTCATATCTATTGTTGGTAGGATTCAGTTTAGGTTTTATTGTTAGCATTGCTGGCGTTAGCGAAGCAACACCGAAAAAACGGGTTGCGGTGCTCTATTTTGAGGACAACAGTCGCTTTGATTCTCCGACGGGCTGTGGTTGCATCCCCGGTTTTATCGGCAATATTTTTAGCACAAAGAAACGATGGGATCTGGAGGATGGATTCGCCAAAATACTCAACCGGAAGTTAGTGGAAACGAACGTATATGAACCGGTTTCTAAAGACGAGCTTTTAGATGCGATGGCACTGATGACGCTCTCGCGCCATAACTTAAAAAAATTGAATCAGGAGCAGCGGGCGACACTTGCGAAGCATCTCGATGCTGATGTCATTGTGTTAGGCAATATCCGCAAGTTTAATCAGGAGCGGCTCCGTACCAACGCTTCTCGGACGCTGCGGGAAGGCGGGCGCGAAGCGCAGCGCGGCACGGCAAGTTACACGGCACCTGTCATCTTGCGCGGGTCGCTTCACCGTGTCACGATTCAGCTGAACATGAAATTTTACGACGCGTCCGGCGATCTCGTGGGGGAACCTCGACTTGCAACGACTCGTGACCACTCTTATGCTGGCACAAAATTCGCCTCCCTTGAAGCGAGTGTGACAGAAGAAGGAACAAACCTTACATTCGGTCAGACCTCGGACAGGCAGCGAAAAAACCCACGTCCGATTGTTAAGCCGACAGAACTGAATGAAATCCAATTTGCGAGTGCTGAATACGATAGAACACTTTTCGGTATCGTAACGAATGAAGCGTTGATCAAAGCGGTTTTGGCACTCCGAGATAGCGTTGGACCGAATTTTATTACACCTTGGGAATCGAAACTCGCAACGGCTGAAAAAGGTAAGAAAACGCCTTCAACAGCAGCGGATGGACCGGTCAAAGGGAAGATTGTGTATGTCGATAATGAAAATCCGGATATGATCTACGTTAATATTGGTTCGGATAAAGGGATAGCCATTAACCAAGAATTTACGGTTTCTACCAAGGGCAAGCCGGTGCGAGATATAGATACGGGTGAAATTCTGACCTACGTGCCGAAGCCGATCGGCACCTTAGCAGTCTCCGAAATTCAGACGGGCAAAGTCTCCATCTTCCGCGTCGTTGAAATAGCCGAGCCCTTGAAAATCGGAGATGTTGTTAGCGAGGTTCCGCCTGAAGCGCCGGATTCTGAAACGGATGCCCCTGAAAAACAAGAATGAATCTTGAAAGGAGTATTATGTATGCAGCATCGTTCGACTTTTTTTAACAGCATGCCTCCGCTTAAAAAATTGTTCCCGATTTTCTGCGTTTTGACAGTGTGTCTCGTCATGTTATACGGATGCGCGGATCCGAGCGCGCCGAAGAAAAATGAAGCGGCAGACGATACAGCTGCGACGCAGAAGATTAAAATCGGTTTGTCTATGGACTCGTTGCGTGTAGAACGGTGGCAGAAAGATCGGGACATTTTCACGGCTGAGGCGGAAAAACTGGGTGCCGAAGTTATCGTTCAATCTGCTGACGGCGATGAACGCAGACAAAACGAACAAGCGGAAAACATGATTACGCAAGGTGTCGATGTTCTCGTTGTTATCCCGAAAGATAGCGTTGCTGCCGCCCAAATTGTCCAAGCTGCCCATGCGGAGGGCATCAAAGTGATCGCTTATGACCGGTTGATTCGCGAGAGTTCACCGGATCTCTATATCTCCTTCGATAACGAACAGGTCGGGTATCTGCAAGCCGAATACCTGCTACGCCAAAAGCCGAAAGGGAACTATTTTTTGCTCGGCGGCGCGCCAACGGATAATAACGCACAACTTCTACGGAAAGGGCAGATGCGCGCTTTGCAAACCGCGATTGATGGTGGCGACATCCGGTTGGTAGCAGACGGACAACATTGGGCAGTCAACTGGGATCCGCGTGATGCGCTGAAAAAAGCGGAGCAGGTTTTGACACAGACGAATAACAAAGTGGATGCTGTGGTGGCTTCTAATGATGGCACCGCGGGTGGTGTTATCCAAGCACTTGAGGGCCAGAATTTGGCGGGGAGTGTGATCGTTTCTGGGCAGGATGCGGAACTCGCTGCGTGTCAACGGATCGTTAAAGGCACGCAAACGATGACGGTTTACAAACCGATTCACCTTATTGCGACAAAGGCAGCACAAGCGGCTGTTGCGCTCGCGAAGGGTGAGACGATTGCAACAGCCACGCAGACTGTAAACAACGGCAAAATTGACGTGCCATCCATTTTGCTCACACCTATTCAGGTTGACAAAGACAATTTGGAGGCGGTTGTCATTAAAGATGGGTTTCATACGCGTGAAGCGGTATATCAGGAATAGTTGTCGGTTATCAGTTATCGGTTTTCGGTTAAGACATTGTGTCAAGGGTGTTTCCTGTTACTGCCACAAGAAACCTCTTTAACTGATAACTGAAAGATTTTTTCGTAGAAAAAATCGTACTGACAACTGACAACCATTAAAATGCCTATTTTTTTATTGGGAGTAGATACTGAAGGTATTGGAATCAGTGACCGACTGAGTTGGGTCTGGCATTCCGATGCATATCAGAACATCATTGTTATTGCATGTATTGTTGCTGCGGGGTGGCTGCTCCGATACGCCGCGCGGCAAGAGCATTGGCGGAACGCCGCGCGACAGATACGCGGCAACCGTCTTGCCATGACCTGTCTCTTTATCCTCTTGGGGTATCTCCTCATCGGTGTATTGGATAGTATCGAGTGGCGCGCCCCGTTGATACGTCAGACGGATCAGACGCTCACCCGAAACGAGAACGGTGCCGTTGTTTATAAACCGAGAGGTTTGAGCCTTCTTGATAGGCTTTGCACACCGCTTCGCGAACGGAGCGAGAAAACCTATTCCGCGCCTTTAGCAACACACCTGTATGCGAAGACTAACGTTCAGACCCCTGATGGTCGAACGGTTCGGGACTACCCGCCGCTTGACTATCCACGTGCACATCTTTTAGGTACTGACAAGGTCGGCAGCGATGTCTTTTATCGTGCTTTGAAAGGAGTGCGTACGGGTCTCATTATCGGCGGATTTACGACCCTGATTGCTGTGCCGTTCGCGATGCTTTTCGGTGTGATTGCGGGCTACTTCGGGGGTTGGGTAGACGATGTTGTTCAATACATCTATGCGACGCTTGCTTCGATTCCGAGTATCCTGCTCATCGTCGCTTTCATGCTCCTTTTTGGCCAAGGGTTATTCAACCTTTGTCTTATCATGGGGATCAGCAGTTGGACGGGGTTGTGCCGTATCTTGCGCGGCGAAACCTTGAAACTCCGAGAATTGGAGTACATCCAAGCTGCTGAAGCTTTCGGTGTCCGGCGTGGGCTCATTATTCTCAAGCATATTATCCCGAATCTCATGCATATTGTGTTGATCATTGCTATCCTACGATTTAGTGGGTTGGTGTTGACAGAGGCGTTGCTGAGCTACCTCCAGATCGGTGTTGACCCGACGACGGGGAGTTGGGGGAATATGATTAACACGGCGCGTTTGGAACTTGCGCGCGATCCGATTGTGTGGTGGAATCTCGCTGCGGCGTTTGCTTTTATGTTTGGGTTGGTGCTGCCTGCGAATCTGTTCGGTGATGCTGTCCGCGATGCTTTGGATCCGAGGTTGCGGACGGAGTAGGGACCTGAGCGGAATTGGCGGAAGAATCAGAACAAGGGGCACTTGTATCCGCTGCGGCAAATGAAGTATCGGCACCGATAGAGACCTCGGATCAGGAAAGCGAACAACCCGCACCTATAGAAGCGATTACGGCACCAGAGTCGGAAGCATCGTCAGATCAAGCAGAAGAGGTTATCACACCAGAATCGGAAGCATCGTCCGAGCAGAAGGAAGCCGCTGAAACACCACCGCTGTTAGATGCGAAACAGATTTCTTGGGATTTAACACCTGTAGAACAAGAACTGGAAGTCGGGGATTGGATTTCGATTGAAGGGTACCAAGATGATCTTATAGGCGCGACTGTTGCGGAACACGCTGCGACGCGTGTTTTGAAATGGAACGATTCAAGTGCGTTATACGGGACGAATGGCATGGTAGACATCGTCAGTCAAGCGACAGGACTTCCGGCACCAGACGACAGAATTGTAAGCGTCGTCGGACTCGTTGAAAATCCTCGTGAAGATGAGACGGTTGTTCAGATTAATAAGGCATTACTACGGGAGCAGACCGTTCTGATTCGTGCGACCGGTCAGATTGATCACATCAGCGGGGATAAGTCTCCTAAGCGGTGGATTGTGTTCCTCAAAAAAGGCGTTTATGTTGATTTCACTGGACATCAAAATGGTAGTCAATGAAATCCAATTATTCTATTAGCAGGAAATTCAGACCTACTACCCATAAACCCAACCTTGATGCAATAATAGTTCAGTTAATCCCCGACTTCTGTTTTGAAAAAATGAAGTTTTTTCCATTACAAACATCTAATACCATTTCTAAAAGTTTATATTACATTAACCTGAAACCATCTCTACC
>VYCT01000274.1 GCA_009843785.1 Candidatus Poribacteria bacterium
TTCATATCAAAACTCGTTCAAGCATAGAATTGCATGCAATCTCGACATGAGCCGATGAATGTTATAGGTTGATCCATGCGGATCTCCAGCGGAGCGGTGTTCTCCCAGTTTAATCATTTACCAATTTCTGTCCATAATGATAACAAACTCCCCTTTATATACCTTTTTTTCAAGAAGATAAGTACGATGCCAAAAATCGCTTCTACGAGGAGATATAAACTTTCTCACCGCTCTTCGCACTGTCATAGAGAGCATCTAAGATTTGCATGAAGGTATAGGCATCTGGTGCAGAGACATCGGGTGCGACCTCACCCGCGATCGCCATGCCGAAGTGGTTTAGTTCGTAGTAGAAGACATGTACCTCTTCGGGGAGTTCGCCGTGGTCGATTTCAAGCGGTTCATCAATGGCTTCTCGGACGAACTCACCATCTTTGAAGCGCGATATACCACCGTTTGTGATTGCCCCAGTCGTACCATAAAGTTCCACGACACTCGCGGAGTCCGAGTGGCTCATCCGAGAACAGTCAATCTGTATGGTTTTCCCGCCTTCGCAGCCGAGGAGACCGGTGAAATAGTCCTCTGCTGCGCCTTCGGGTCCGTCATATTGCGGATAAAGCACGTGCTTCGCAGCAAACGCCCACTCCGGTTTCGGGCACCCCATCCACCACCATGTTAGGTTGAGTTCGTGCGAATAGTGCTGTCCCAACGAACCGCCTTTCTGTCCATAGACATGCAACCAGCGACTGTTCTCATCAAAGTCTGGGATAAAATTGTATTTCCCAAAGACGCGGGCGTGATAGAGGTCCCCGATTGCACCGTTCAGTACAGCGCGCCGAATCTTTCGGTTGTTTGGGAAATGACGCATAAAGTAGCAGAATTGGAGCGTTTTCTCGGCTTCCTGCGCCGCTGCCTCCATCTCTAAAATTTCAGGCGCACGGATGGCGTGCGGTTTTTGCACTAAGACGTGTTTACCCGCATTGAGCGTATCCAGTACTTGCTGTAGCCTACCATCTGGAGAGGTCGCGAGATAGACGGCTTCCACATCAGGGTTTTCAAGGAGTTCGCGATAATTAGCGTAGCGATGTGACACCGCATTATCAGTACCAGCCTGCGCGCGACGGGTTGCGTCGCGCTCTGCTATCGCGATAACGTTCAGTCGAGAGCTCGCATTCGCAGCCTCAATGGCACGGCAGCCTGCCCATCCACACCCAACGACACCGAGTTGCGTAATTTGATTCGTCATAAGTCTTGCCTCCGACGCTTCTATGGAAAAGTAGAAAGATATGTTGTTTAAAACATGTTTGGTAATTCTGCAATGCTATCAAGTATCCATGTCGGTTTCGCAACGGGGTTTTCCAACTGATTGGGTTTAAACTTCCCAGTCTTAACCAATATACTCCGCAGCTTCGTATTTTCTGCACCCACGATGTCGGAAGTGACGTCGTCGCCTACCACAACTGCTTCACTTGGAGAAAGTTGAAGACTCTCAAGCGCGATTTTGAAAAACGTCTCACTCGGCTTGCCCATGACTGTGGCAGTTTTGCTTGCGGCTGCCTCCAGAAGTGTCACGAATGCACCACAATCCAAGAACATACCTTCAGCAGAAAACCAATAGAGGTTTTTCTGCAACGCTATCAGTTCGGCACCATTCATTAAAAGGCGAAAGGCGTGATTTAAGGTCCGAAAATCAAACCCTTCGCCGTAGTCTCCGACAACGACAAAATCGGGAGCATCGTCATCTACGGGTATCTCTTTGAAAAACGCTTTGACGGCATCATCGACCATGAAGTGGCAACTTGTCCCAGGCTGCGAGCGTAAGTATTGGAGACAGGCGTAAGTCGCATTGAATATCTCATCTTCGTGGATGTCAAAACCGAGTGCTTGCATCTGGGCGTGTAGCATCTTCGGGGTTTTAGCAGTTGTATTCGTCAAGAACCGGAGTTGATACTTCTCCTGACGCAAATAGTTGACAGTTTCGATTGCACCAGGGCAAGGTTCGCCCTTAAAATAGAGTGTTCCATCCATGTCAATCAAAAAAGCCTTCGGGCGCGTTGGTAATATTTTTTCCATTGTCCTCTTGTGTGCTACGGTTCCACAACTTTGTAGTGTTCAACCTGTCCGCCACTAATTGTCTGGATTGCGAGGCTTTTGACGGGGTGGCGGTTCGCATCGTAATGCGAAATGGTTGTCGCTCCTTTGTAGCCATTGACTGCAGCGAATGCATCGCGCACTGCAACCGGATCCAGCGAACCCGCCGTCTCTATTGCGCGTGCCAAGAGTCGCATCGCATCATAACCGGACGCGGCGATGCCATCTGGTGGACTTCCGAAGAGTGCAGTGTAACCACTCACGAATTCCTGCACATCCGCGTCCTGTGTCGCAACCGAGAAATTGGTCGGGTAATAACTGCCATCCAGTACACTGTTATCGTCTAAGATACTGAGAAATCGTTCCCTATCATCCCACGCGCTGCCACCGAGGAAGGTCGCTGTGATACCGATTTGTCTCGCTTCCTTTATGAGCGATGGCACTTCTGGCTGAGGACTCGGACAGAAGATAACATCAGGCATAGCGTCATGAATTTCCGTGAGCAGTGTAGTGAAAGTGGTATCGCCTGCGGAATAGGGCCCGCTGTGAACGATTTGACCACCGATTTCCTGAAAAGCTGCTTCAAACGCTTGGACAAGATCAATGGAGTAGTCGTCGCCTTCCTCATAAATTGTTGCAGCCGTTGTGGCACCGAGTTCGTCAGGGTTCATTGCGAAATTTGCCATCACCTTCCCTTGAAAAGGGTTCGGCACCGTAATGAGAAAAACGTAATCTCCGGCTTCAGGGACATTTGAACCACTCGAGCCAGGAAGCATAAGTCGCTGCGCCTGTTGCGCAATTGGGCCGACTTCAACAGCCATGGTAGATCGAACGGGACCGAGTAGCGCGAAAACGTTTTCCATCTCGATGAGGTCTTTTGCTGCGCTGATGCTGGCTTCCGGTGTTGGAAGTTCACCCATCATAGGTTGGTTATCTCGGGTGATAAACGCTATTTCCATACCGAGCACGCCACCCTTTTCATTAATTTGAGCGCGCGCCGTTTCAGCGCCTTGACTAAAAGTAGTATAACTGTGAGATGGCTGAATCACACCAATTTTTAATGTCGTTTCTGTCGGAGTAGTGGTAGCGTCGGGCTGAACTACCTGATTCACGCGTTCGCACCCTGTCAGAACCGTGAGTAGAATAACTGAAATTAAGATAAAAATTCTCATAGACATAACCTAACTTTTCTCCTTTCGACAAAATACTTGAAAAATATTCGGGTTTGTGGTAACTTTTACCTAATATCCAAAACTTCCTAAAAACAGTAACACATTTGACCGATTTTGTCAAGTTTAGAAACATATCCTTTTGAGAGCGTAAGCAAAAGCGCGTCGCCTGCAACAACGGCGCAGGCGACTCTAACGCGAAAACCGTCAATATCCAAATTGCCGTTATTGTTCCGCAAGGGAAAATTAAAAAATGGAACTCGGTTTTTTCACAATGCCTTTGCATCCACCCGGCAGTGACACGACTAAGACATTAGACGACGATCTTGAGCAGATGATAGTCCTTGATGAACTGGGCTACAAAGAGGCTTATGTCGGTGAGCATTTCACGTTTACGTGGGAGAATATTCCGTCTCCTGATCTTTTTATTGCCAAGGCGGCTGCGCTGACAGAGAACATTATTTTCGGCACAGGGATTACGTGTATGCCGATACACAATCCTGCCGTTGTCGCGCATCGTATCGCACAACTGGACCATCAAACGCACGGACGTTTCCATTGGGGAGTCGGTTCAAGTTCCACACCGAGCGATGCGGAGATGTTCATGGCAGGCGAAGACAGGCGTAGATCAACACGCGAGGGGATTGATGCTGTCCTGAAAATCTGGACGGACCCAGAACCGGGACATTACAAGACCGATTTCTGGGAATTTAAGATCCCTGAGTACCGTCCGAACATTGTCAGTGTCCACATGAAGCCTTATCAGAAACCGCATCCGCCCATTGCGTTGGCAGGGTCTTCCGCAAGGTCGGACACGCTAATCTTCGCGGGTGAGCGCGGCTGGATTCCGATGAGTATTAATTTAGCGCATGTGCCTACCATTAAAACACACTGGGATGCCGTAGAAGAAGGTGCCGAAAAGACTGGCTTATCGCCATCTCGTTCAACGTGGCGCATTGCCCGTGAGGTCTACGTCGCGGATACCACCGAACAGGCGCGGAAAGAGGCACTTGAAGGTACGCTCGGACGTGATTTCAGGGATTATTGGTTCAAGTTATTTAGCCCCGGAAACTTCAAACCGGATCCAAATATGGACGAGGCGGACATGAGCCTCGAACATCTGTTAGATACCTTGTGGATCGTTGGAAGTCCGGATCACGTCGCAAACCGCTTGCGTGAACTTTATGACGAAGTCGGCGGCTTTGGCGTCTTACTCGCCATGGGACACGAATGGGATCCCAAAGAGCAGTGGTTAAACTCAATGACACTTCTCAAGAACGAAGTGATGCCACAACTCGCAGATTTGACATAGTAGCAGGCACGCTCCGCGTGCCGTTGGCCATAGTAGCGGGCCCCTTACGACTTGTGGGGGACAGAAATCAGGAGGCATCTTATGCATACCCTCAGGGCAGGTGCAGCCGAGACTGTGATTACCTCTATCAAGGACAGACCCGACGTTTACGCTGAACTCTATGCACGCGCGTTGGTGCTTGCCGATAGTGAAAAACAACTCGCTATTGTGACAGCCGACTACGGGCAGTTTCCACTCCAGTACAACAAAGTACTACTCGATGCAATCCAGGGTGCCACAGGCATACCACCAGCGCATGTCGTCATTAACTGTAGCCATACACATAACGCACCGGGGGTTGATGGACGATGGATCACCGAGGCATCCGAGGCGTGGTTAGCGAACTGTCTTGCCGAGTTAGTGAAAGACGCAGTAGACGCGCTGGAACCCGCAACATTGCGGGTTGGACGCGCGCCTGTCCAAATCGGCTACAACCGTCGCCTGCTGAACGACGAAGGCTATATTACCATGGCACCGAACCCAGAAGGCTCTGTTGTGCCGTGGGTTGATGTGTTAGGGGCTTACGATGAAAACGGAGAGATCATCGCGGTGTTGTTTTCGCATGCGGCGCATCCGGTGATTGTCCACTGGTCGAGCGAGGAGATGGGGGCGGATTATCCAGGTTATGCTGTCGAACATCTACGCAATTTCTTGGACTTGAAGGCAGAAAGCGTTCTACTATTCGCACAAGGCTGCGCAGCAGATATTAACGGGTATCCGTTGCGCGGTGGTTTCGAGGCATGCGATGTCGCCGGATTTGCCCTTGCATTTGCGACGCACCAAGCGTTAAAGACTGCGGAAGAAGTTCCAGCAGCACCGCTTAAGGCATGTGCTAAACTCGTCAATTTGCCGTTCCGAGATCCACCTTCGGTAGCGGAATGCGAGCAGTTAATAAAAGAATTTCCCGATGATGAACGCTACGTCGCTTTACTGGAAGTCGCTAAAAGTGGCGAGAAACGTACCTTACCTTTTCCAATGAGTGCATTTGCAGTCGGCGACGCGCTCTGCTTCCTATCCGTATCGCACGAACTCTTTTCGGAATATCAACGCTTTGCCGACGAAACATCACCGTTCTCGCATACCTTCGTTTTCGGGTACACGAACGGCAGCGAAGTCTATATCGCGACAAAAGCGGCTTACGATTTAGGTTTGAAGGCAGGCTATGAAGCGGGACCGCGGAACCATGCGCTTAGTGGTCCGTATCGGTTGGCATTACTGCCATCAGTTGAAGCACAGATTCATCTGGAGATGACGGATCTGTTGGCGCGACTTAAAGACCACGTTTAACTATACATTTGTGGTCTGATCGTAAACCTTTGGTCACCTTAAAATTGTCCAAACTATAGTACATATTAACGTGTGTTTGAAAAAGTTTAGGTTGTGTTCGCATTGTCTAAATTACAGAATATTAGACTGTCCTGCGCTGAATGCGTTGGTCTAAAAACAAAGGAGTAATTCATGAATCCGAAAATTTTTAGGTTAGCACTATGCGTATTATTCGTTCTCTCAGTCGTTTACTTTTCTGCGGGGGAGAACGCGGAAGATGTTGGAATCACTGAAGTGCCGATGCCTATACTTAAAGTGGGTTTGATTCACCCGTTGCTAAATTACGCCACTTTTGGCGATGGCGCAAAACTCGCCTTAGCCGAAATCAACAAGGCAGGCGGTGTTCTTGGGAAGCAGGTAGAGCTTATCTATAAAGTAGAAACAGGAAGCATTGCTGATTCTGCAAGAGAATTAGCTGAAAAGGAAAATGTTGTCGCTATATTAGGTCCGATGTTTTCGAGTAGTGCTGTTAAAGTTGGACCGATCATCAATATCCCTGTCATTGTGGGCGCAACAGGTGCCGACGTGACGAATACTGGGAATGATCCGAGAGATTTTCTGTTTCTCGTGGCGAATTCAAATGCGTTACAAGCAAAAGTGATGGCAGGTTTTGTAGTGAACGACCTCGGCAAAAAAACTGCAGCGATGATTTGGCAGAACGGGGATGTCTACTCTAAAGGTTTCGTTAACGCATTTGATGCGAATTTCCAGAAACTTGGCGGTCGCATTGTTGCCAATCAAATCTATGAACAAGGCGATACAATGTTTGATGGACAACTTGGGATCATCAAAGAAGCAAGCCCTGATGTTCTGCTGCTCGCAAGTTTTCCGCCAGAGAACCCCATCATAGTGAAGCAGGCACGCGAGATGGGCATTAAGTCCACCTTTATCGGCAGCGATGGTTGGGATGATGCGTTGATGTTAGACATTTTAGAAGATAACACGCCGCTCGAAAATTCCTACTATTGTAGTATCTCGGATGATCTTGCTGCAGATTTTATTGCTGCTTATGAAACAATGTTTAAAGATCGGCCTATTGGTATTGCGCCGTTAGGTTACGATGCCATGAAGTTATTGGCAATAGCGATTGAAAATGTGCAATCAACCGACCCTGTTATGATTCGGGACGCAGTTGCTGCTATCACTAACTACCAAGGTGCGACAGCTATTTCCGGCTTTGATGAGAACCGCCACCCTATCAAACCTGCTGCAGGTATCCGCGTGTTGAAAATTGTTGAGGGTCAACCGGAGCAGCACTCTGTTGTGAAAGCAAGTCAGTGAGTGTAGAGATATTTAGTTCCGCAATGAGTAGATATGGACGTGGTTAAATTGGTTTTCACAGTAAATAGTATAGCATTTTTATCTTCTGCTATCCATAAAAAAGCCGTGACACCTATTTGGGTATCGCGGCTTTTTATCAAAGTGAGACAATTTATCTCACTTCTTTTTTCGCAGTCTTTTACCTATTAGATTTGCCTCGTGTCAGAAGTATTTTCGATCTCCGCGGTCTATATCCGTTTGAGAAATCATCATTCTGCCTTTTATATTATTCGGAGGCACGTGGCGTGAGAAGTAACGTCACCCGACGGTCTTCAGTGAGGTATCGGTTGACGACGCTGGCAACATCAGTCGCTGCAACATCAGCGAATGCACTCGCAAGCTGCGGCAACTTATCGCCGTATTGATATTCAACGATACCCCAACTCACACCCAGCTGCAGGAACATCAGGTGCTCTGGTATATTTTCAGGTTTATGTTGCATGAGCGTTTTCATATCGGGCGGTCCGCTGAATTCTGTGGAAAGACCCTGTGCAACCATAGATACCTGTGTGTTGTTCTCCGGTTGTTTTAACGGATTCAGCAACTGTCCAATCCGCTGTTTAACCTTTTCTATATCTGCACCCGGCTTGAGCGAAGCACTAACATATAAGTATACCTGCTCAGGCGTGACGAGATCAACACCACAGTGAATGTAACCTGTCAATCCCTTCAATCACTAACAGCTTCGACAGGTCCTGAAGCAAATCTAAACACACACATATTGAAAAACATAAAGACTCCAAGCAGAAGTTTGAATCGCTTGGTGGTAAGTGCGTTTGTTTTCAGAAACATATTTACAATAACCTCTATGAGATGGCACAGGAAACCAACAGTTTTCTATGGGACAAGTGTAAACTTATTTTCGGATTTTACTATAAACAAAAATCAGTAAACAAAACGATTGTTTTAACGCTTGATTTCTAAAGACGTAATTTGGGTGCGGAAAACGTGCATAATCTGAAAAAAAATGAAAATTATCTGAATTTTTTAGCCGTTTTTCTGCAAAGGTCGGATTTCAAACGCGCAATAAATCGCTGATTGCGTAAGGGTTGGGAGTGTTAACACAATATTGGCTAATGAGGAAAGATAGGGATAAGTCCAAAAATATTTTGGATTTGAGTAATCGCTAATACGTAGGAATCTGAGATGTTGACTGGTGTTGGATTGATCAAGAACACATCAATCCAACACGGTTAAAAATAGGTCTCTAACTTCGCACGCGCGTTTAAAATACCCTCAACAATCGGTTGTGGTGTCTCCGCGTTCAATCCTAAATAGATGAGCATGATTTCTTCGGTGTAACCGGCGCGTTCTATCTCCTTGCAGATAGCAGGAAAATCCATCTCCGGTGCCCAGAACGGTTCGCTCCCTGTTCCGGAATCGACACCACAGTTGAAATAGACGCTAACCAGCCGTTCTGACAACGTTTGCAAGGCGACAACGGGATCGTCTCCAGCGCGATGGAAATGATAGGGACTGTAGTAAAAGCCAAAGTTTTCGGAAGGGATCGCGTTGAGGATCTGCTGTGTGCGTTCAAGGTTGTAAGCGAGACTCCCTTCATGTGCATAGAGGACGAGCGTCAGATTCCGAGCCTGTGCTTCTGCTGTGACTGTCTTGAGATGCTCAATAATCGTGTCAATCTCGCGAGCAGTGGCGGTTTCATTGCCACCACTCGCGATGCTGACGATTGGAACGGAAAGCCTTTGCGCAGTGTCGAGAATTGAGATTAACGCTTCAAGTCCATCTGGTGCATCAACCCGTACCGTGCTCAGCATGGATTTGAAATTGAGTCCAGTATCTTCTCGAAGTGTGTCAATAGCTTCGGCTTCCACATCCGAAAAATGGGGTTGCGCGAGTTCAATGGCAGACACACCGCCTTCAGATAACTCGTTCACAAACGCCGTCAAAGGAAAAGCGGAAAATGGAAGAGTGCTTGCACAATAGGTTCTCATGAATTTGCTCCAAAGGTAAGTTCGGATTATTTGCCCATTGCTTTTAACGCGCTCAGACAACGTTCAACAGACTCAAGCGGTGGGTAGGCATCGCTTTCATATTCGACGATATACCATTCCGTGCCACCGGTCGTTTCACAGATACGGAAGATATCATCCCACGGCACGCTGTCCTCACCGATAATCGGACGGAAAGCGGCGTGTCTGTCCGTCTCACCTATTGATGCGTCGTACGGCTTGAGATGGACTGTGCCAGCGCGTCCTGGGTATCTCTCCAGAATGCCGACGAGATCGGCACCACCAGATAGCGCGTTGCCCATATCCAGCTGCATCACAACGCCTTCGTTTGTATTCCCGAAGAAGGTGTCCCACGGTTGTTCGCCATCCAGTGGCGTAAATTCGACGTGATGGTTATGATACCCCGTCACCATATCGTGTGCGGCGAGTTTATCAGCGATCCCATTGAAGACATCCGCCAACTTCAACCAATCCGCCCGCGATTGACGCAGTTCACCCGGTATACCCGGGACGATGACATAACGATTCTCCAAGACCTTATTGAACTCAATCGTTTCGGCGAGGGTGTCTTCTTGCACGAGGTTGAACGGTGTATGCCACCCACAGCACACCAGATTGAACTCGTCAAGATAGCCTTTCAATTCTTCGGCAGGGTGTTGCGGGGGACCGGCGAATTCAACGCCTTCATAACCCATCTCTGCGACCGCTTTTATTGTGCCGCGAGCATCCTCCGCCAACTCATTTCGGACAGAAAACAGTTCTAAACCAATCGGTACTCTTGCCATGATTTTCCTTTCATGTTGTTTGTGGATATGGAATGATGTTGTTCTAAATTCGTGGCAACATTATAGGATAGATGAATTACAATTTCAACCGAAATTTAGGCATAAACGGATTCTAAGTTCACTGCATGATTTTCAAAAATGGAAGATATTGAAAGAAATCAATGTACCTATAAGGGGAAAAACGCGCTCTCAATAAGTGGTTCTATCTCACACCATTTCAATTTCCATCTACCGATTGTGGCCGTAGAGTTATTTACCTTAAAATGTTGATCTGTCTTAGGCAGATACTTGCGATCCTTCAGCCAATCCATAGCGGAACGAAGGCTCTCGGCTGCTTTTAGTTTGGCTATTAGATGATCAATTTGGATTATAGGTATTTCTGGAGATTGAACCTTGGCATGTCCAATCCAATTATCTGAAATAACCGTTCCTTCCAATTTATAATTGGAATTAATTTCAAGTTTTCCCAGCAGTGGCTTATGATTTTCTGCAAAGGCACGTTTAAGTTGAAGCAATTGGGAGATGCCTTTCTCAATCTCTTCGGATTTGTTAATAATTTCACCTACCGTGGCAGGCTCAATGAACCATTTGAGTTCTAATAGTAAACACGCTTTTTCGGAATCTCTTATAATAGCAAGGTCAATATCTGGCAGGTTTGGTACACGCCCCGAAATGAATCTGAAACCTTCGTCAGCTAAAGCATCTGTCAAACGTTGTCGCATAAGATTTTCTTTTTCGTTAGTTAATTTTGCATAGATCACTTTTTCAGCTGGGAGTCTATTTAAGAGGACAGTCAAATTTCGCTCTGCTGCGGAACATATCCATAAATGGGGTGCAATTGCATAACGCTCTGAATTCAGTTTAATTAAAGGTTGCAAAGCCGGATCAGGATGTTTAATACCACTATTTCCATAGGTTAAATCGTCAAAAATGCTAAGGACCTTTGCATCTGGCACGCCAGAATATCTAACAATTCGCCTTAGCAATTCATTGCCTGTTGGCACATAAATGCTGTCGGCATAGCCACGAGCAGCACAACCGCGCTCAATGGCCAGTCCCCTCGCCGTTAAATGAATAGATGCTATAGTTGAAATTACCTCAAAAACCTTGCGAAAATCTTCCAACGAGTATCGACTAAATTGCCATTCACCAGGCAACGAAAATAGGGTATCAAATGTAGGTTTCAGAGAGGTCATTGTCTCAGAAATCATCCGTGGGTTCAATTTATAACGGAATCTATTGTCTTGTATTTTTAGAGAGTGCTGGATTGCGTTGAACGGTAGAACATTACCAAAATCTATCGAAGATAACGCCTTAGCCGATTGATGTGGTTTAATCAAACGATTGTATGCTTCATACTCAATGTCGCCGAAAAAATCATCCGCCGGTCGAATAGTTGACTCCAAAATTTCCAATTCGAGCCATCCACGGCTGGCATACGTATACGCTGTTCCAAACAGTCTATATTCTTGTCCCAGATTAAATAAAGTCCAAGACGATTGGAAAACATCATCATCCCGAACAAATGGAACTTGACCTCCTTTTTTGCAAGAATTGTAAAGCCAGTACATTGGTGCATTAAGATCATTAATGAAATTATCAGTTATAATTCCGTAATATTGCCCTCCCACTCCAGCACTATGTGCCTTTAACATAAATTCTTCCGAGAATGCCAATAAAGCCCATGCAGCAGTTGCAAAGGGAAGTTTGAGAAGCGGATTAGACTTGTAATAGTTGTCTATTTCCTGCTCTGCTTTTTGCAAGTCAGGGGTGGGGTTATCAGACGTTTGCATAGCGAAATTCCATTTTTAATGTAATCTATGAGATAACCTAAGTTGCTACTTACGGAATTTTAGGCGTGCAGATACCATTTTTCATTGAAATGGTTCATGATTCGTAGGATTTTTGTAGCGTAGGCTGTTAGCCTGCGTCCGAGGATGCACAACCTAACAGGTTATGCTACAAACTGGCAACTTGCGTTATGAGATATTCAAAGGATTCAACTGGACATCCAATATTGCCAAGCAAATCATTAAGTTCCGGCAAAATTTACATGTATGGATAGAAAATCGGAGAGTATCGCTGGAACATTCCCGTAGCTGCCGTTCTGAGCAGTCTTTTAAGTGTATTTACTGCTTCTTCCGAATTGGGTTCAGTGAGAAAAGTTACAATATCCGCTGATAGGCTTCCTTGAGACACCTGTACGGCTTCATCTCCATATAATTTATGAAAATCTTCCCTCGTCTGTTTCAACTCTTGACACACTGGTCGGTGTTTTCCACAAAGTCTGTCCAACACGCTTTTCGGCTGTTGATCCGGTTCCCAGAGAGGTTCTGCCAGCCATCTCAGGTGATAAGGCATTTCCGATTCCGACATCATGGGCAATGTGTCATATAGTTTTTCCCACCCTGCCTCCGTTTTTGGTGTCCATAGGGTGCGCAACTCGTTTTCCAAATGGATTGAACTATGTTCCGCCCACTCCAGAAGTATAATTACGTCTAATCCCCACCAAGGTGATATACCATAATCCGCAGCCGGCTTCCTCTCGCTTTCTATGATTTTGTCCCGCAATGCTTGGTTCACCTCGTAATATGTCGGTGCCAATTCCTCCAATATATCTCTCGCCCGTTGGTTTATCGGATGCTCATTCAGTTTCTCTATCTGTTTGGTAAAGTTCAACTTCTGTACTTCCTCATCGTCTTCATAAGTCCATCCACTTTCTCGTAGCAGTTCATCGAGTTCATCTCTTATGATTTGGCAATGGTCACACTCACACAGTCTGCTTTCTCGTAGCAGTTCATCGAGTTCACTATCTTCTTTTGGTTGCCAAGTATTTTCTATTCGTGTCCTTTCCTCTAATCGGTGGAGTGCCTCTAAAAAATAATCTATTTTATGATTATAATCATATATTATATCT
>VYCT01000313.1 GCA_009843785.1 Candidatus Poribacteria bacterium
AGCATTTTTCTCACACGAAATACAACCTTATTTCTGCTAAATTGACACCTATGGTTCGATATCAACATGCACCCATTCGTCTAATGCATCGGCAATCCCTACCGAGAGAAGACTGATGGCGCAGAAAAAAGTAGTTAGCATGAACAACTTAATCAATTTCATTATAAAACGCTCCTCTGTTGATTTGTGAGGATATTATAACAGAATTGGAAATGATGTCTATCAATTTTGGTGGGTTGGCACGGAAAGTGTCCGCGGTGAGTGCGAATTAGGATCAATTACCGGTATGTTTTTTATAGGCGCATTCAAGGACAGGGAGAAGTTCGCTCAAATCTTCAGGTATAGAATAATAAGCATTTTTCTGAGATTTGCTATACGAAGCGACCTGGCATCCATGTTGCCTGCTAAATTTTTCCGCGTCCTCTTCCGTTATTTTTACACGGAGTCTAGGGGGATTAAAATTAATTCTAAGACCGAAGACACGTTCATCTTCCAACCAAAAGTTACAAGCTATTTTCGAGGGTTTTTGCTGCAATTCCCAACCTTCTTTTTTAATCAGATTCAGTAATTCTGCAAGCCTGATATAAAACAATTTGCATCTCTCCCCCGAGTAAGTTTTTTCATAGTGGACTGTAAACTCTGAAGGTAATGAATTTCTAACCATGTCTATTGTCCCCTCAACGTCCGATTCAGGCAGAACCGTAGCTGGTCTTTTTTCCAAAGGGTTATCAATTACGTCGTCAACGGGATTAGGATTCGGAACGGTTGGACTAATTTCGGAAATGCCCGTTCTTTCTTTTTCGTTCAATGCTTTCTGAGCATTCTGCTTCGCTCTCTCTGATGTCACATTAGATATGAGGAGATATGTCTCTAAATTGGATACAGCATTCTCTATATTTCCAATATCAATCTCGCAAAAAATTCTTTCAGCCACAGGTTTCCCTTCTACCCATGAGAAATAGAAATACCAAATTTTGCCATTAGTAAGTACCCCAATAGGTACTCCGGCATTAAAAGCATAATTGGCGATTTGGCTTTCATGTTTCTTAAGCGGCTCGTCCCACTTTTTACACTCAATAAACAACTTGGGGGTCTGCCCAATTTTCAGCGCATAGTCAACGTGTCCATTCTCAACGGCATATTCTGGCAGAACTTCCATAGACGCTAAATTGGCATCATCCCATCCTAAAGCACGCAGAATTGGTAAAACAACATATTGTTGAGTGGTCGCCTCATTAACTTTTGCTAAGTGTTGCTTGTGCTCAAGAATATGCGCGATAGTGTTTCTCAAATCAGTCATGTAAATCTCTCTACTCCTTATGAAACCACTGTTACATCAAATCCATCTGAAAAAGGTTTATCTGATATTTTATCCTGTTCCCTGCAGAATTCAATGTAACCCTCAATTGACTTTTGCATCTCTTCGCGGAGTTCTGATACAGATGCACCATAGAACGTAATTACGTCATTGGTGTTAATTACTGTGCCGTGGAAAAGGTCAATTTCTGGATCGAAATCGATAGCCCCTATATAACCTTTGTATTCAATCATAATATAAAACCTGAGTCCTAAGTTCAGCAATTATGAGGAGCATGAATCAAATTGTCAAGAGGAATTTGCCGGAGATAATATACTCAGAATTTCCTGACAGTATGCCTCAATGGTTTTAAGTTCATGATCTTGAAGAACTTCTGAACGATTATGGGCTACGGGATTCCTACACTTCGCCAACAACTGTTTGCGGTGCTCCCAGTAATTTGGGTTATGACCGAAAATTGGCTCAAAGTGCGGCCTCCACAATCCTCTCGCGCAAATAATCGTAAACAAGTCTGCCGGATAGGTAAAATCAATCAAGTTCTGTGAGGCTCTATCCCCAAATGATCTTTCCTCTTTTTGTTGTGCTTTCCGACACTCGTTAAAAATGGATTGCAGATTAGGACGTTCCGCTTCCAATTTTTCAATCCACTGATTTCCATGTACTTTGAACATAGTGCTTGTAATCACTTCACGAAGTGCTTTCTCGGTATCTCTCCAAATTGGCCATAAATCAGCTGCAAATTCTGTAGAGCGTTCGTGCAATTTGAGGTAATCGTGAAAGTGTTCTGAGTAAGCAGCATAGGTTCCATTTTCTGTTGGTTTGATCAAACCGTAGTTTTGAAGTTCAGTCACATCAATTTGCTTAACATCAATGACCGGACCAAACAGGACTTGGAGTAACTTATTAAGCGTTCCATCCTCTCTTAATAACCGAATCATGTCGTCATAATGTTCAAAAACAGACTGGAAAATAGCATTGGCAGCTTTATCAACATCAATTTGCTCATTTTGACGAAACATTTCAACAATTTCGCAGCCTAACATTTCAAGTAGATAAGGATGAGCCCCACAATAGAAGAGGATACGTTCCTGATCAGCATCAGTTATTTGTATCCCGATAGATGAAAACAGCGAAAAATAGGTTGCTAAGTCTTCATCATTGAACATCCCTAAACGTTGAACTTGGAAAATGTTATGAAATGGTGAACTAGATCCAGCAGAAAGTTCAATATCCCTAATGTTCCGGCGCGACGTTAGAACAAGAGATAACCGGTAATCTGGATAATCTGCCAATTCTCGTAAGCATTGAAAGGCAGTCTCTCCTTCAAAAAGGTGTCGAGCGTGATCAAATTCATCCAAAATGAAAAGATTACCATACCCCGCTTCTTGGACTTCTATAAAAAAATCTGTAATTTCAGCCCATGGATCCTCATTTTTCAAAGCCTCCAGTGCAAGTTCGGACGACTCTTGGATTTCGTCTGACAGCCAATTTAATCTCCGTATTTCACGAACACATTTCGTTATGAGTGCCCGGAAGAAATTCGTTGACTGCTTATATGAAGAGAGACCTATCCAAATCGGAAGAACTTGTTTAGCAATTAACTTATCTTTCCGCTCAATGATTGTTTTGTAAGCCAGGCTGCTTTTCCCAATACGATGCACGCCGATGATGGCAAGGTTCCCCGGATTCTCGGGCTGAACGATTCGACTTTCAATAGCTTTTATGATGCTCTTACGGCCGACGAAACGTTCCCCGCGAACAATTTTGCCGTAATCCGCAAATGGATTTTTAACCTCATAATTCATTTTGTTATCCTTTATCCATTAGCAATAAGCCACTCTTTGAAAAGCCCAACCTGAATTTGATAATATTGTCCTTGTTCCCGTCTAATAATATCCCGTTTTACGAGATCGGCTAGAATTACATCAACGGGTAAACTAATTTCGCAGTCAATTATTCTATCACGAGGACAAGGATCTGTCCGGCTGCTGTTATCCGCAATTGCTTTCAGTACCTTCAACGCGTCATTATCTGAGATGGCATCTGGTGATGTATCCCCTGCATTGATCAGGTTATCAAATTTACCTGAATCAAGGGCATTGACACCATGTATCAGTTCATTTTTTACCTGTTCCACATCCGCCTCTGTTACCAGTCCTGCATGTTTAACATTCATGTATTCGACGAGACGGTTGCATAGCATTTGAATGTAGAAGGGACTTCCGGCTGTGAGTACTAAGATCCGTTCAATTGCTTGTTCTCGGTAACGACTTTCACCCTGTCTACCGCCAATGCGGATGGGGTCCTCTATGAGTTTAATAGCATCCAACTCGTTGAGATAAGTGACGCGTTCATCTTGTGTTGTGCCAAACTCATTCGGAAATTGATCTTTAAACTTTGGCATTACGTCTTGACCTACGAGTACAGCACTAAAGTAATTTGCTTGTAACAAGGCTTTCCAATTTTGCATAAATGATAAGGGAATCTCGCCAGCAACAATTCGATCGTAAATATATTGAAATTCATCTATCAGAAGAACAACCCGTACCCCACGCCAGTCCTCTTGATTAGAGACTAAATCCTTTAATTCCTCAAATGTCTCTTCAAAATATTGCAGTGGGGCAGGATGCTCATAAAATTCCTTGCCCGGAATAGAAAGTTCTAATGAACTAAAGCCTTCCCGTTGTTTTCGCCTAATAGCACGTGCTAAATTTGTTAAAATACGATTGAGAAATTGGTACAGGAGAGGCCTTTTAGCAGTCGGATCCCTAAGAGTTCCAATGTTTCCCAAATCAAGAATGAGGAGATCTTTATCTTTTTGGAGACGTGCCTTTAAATGATACAAAACTGAAGACTTACCGGATCGTTTTTGTCCAAATACCAGGACACATTTGCTTTGTAAGCGCGATGTTTGGATTGCCTGTGCAATGTTTTGGATTAACTCCTCGCGTCCAAAAAACATCTCAACATCACCAACAACACCACCTTCAGCATAGGGAGCATAGGGATTTTCAATCTTCTCAAACTGATCTTCGGAATAAAGCCGAACAGAAAGATTTTCAACAGGTGTTTCTTCCTGTTCTCCAGCACGGGTTCGATATCGAGCATAAATAGGTAAGGAAAATGTTTGGGACTGTAAAGCACTAGAAGTTACGCGCAAAGGAATAGTCAGAATTGACTGTTCACCACCACGTAATGATTCGTTCTGTTTAATATCCGGTTCAGTAACAGTGAAGAACGCTTCGTCTTCATGAATAATTAACTCCAATGACTCAGCAGGACTACGTCCTCTTTCGTTCTCCAATACAAGTTGAACCTCAATTTTCCGGTCTGTATCAGGAAAATAAGATTCCACCGGTAGCCTAAGTGTCAATTGAGGTTTTGAAGTCTCGTAGAGTTCCTCAAGATATGCGTTGGTTTTCTCCTGAATAATTTCAATAATCGGATAAACATCTTCAACAGATAATTTTGTAGGGCTCTCTTCGATTTCTTGACACAGAGTCTGACAATGGTCACGAAGTTGAATGCAAAAGCGTTCCCGTTCCTCAAATGTAACCTGTTTACAAAGTTCCAAGGCAGTTTCAAGAAGCCTCCGAAGTTCTCCAATTCGTTGCTGATCCAACGTGAAAAACAGGTCCGATCGAATGTCTGATGCAAGTATGATGTTATCTTCTAACCAGGCTGTTGTAAGTTCAAAATTATCTAATAATCGTAATTTGTTCGATACGGCACGGGCCTTATTGAATTTTTTATCTCGCAGCTCATTCCAAGGACGAACAAAATCATTAAAACGTTCTATAGGATGAGAAACAGGTGCTCCCATGTTTTCTAAATATTGAAGAGCTCTCAATCGTAGGGATTCATTGGAATATAGACGATTTAAAATCTTGTCGGCAGCATATCGACTATGCAAAATAAGATAAACAATTGCATCGAAGACTTTTTCTGTATTTGGATGGTTTTCAACTACATCTCTTACGACTTTATCAATAGGTGGGGTGTTAGGTGTAAGATGAATACGAGTATGCCCTAACGTCGAATAGAGATACCTGAGAAGGGAATTGACAGCATCTTGTTCATCTTTATGAGGACTTCTATCTCCATCGTAAACTGTTAATGCCTCACAATACCATTCTTGAATAGTATCCAAATGTTTATTTTCACCCACGGCAGCATCACCCCTTGAGGCAAAACTGCGACAGAGATATCTATAAAAGAAATTTGGGTTGCCCTCTAGGTCAAAGTATATCCTGGCGGCTGAAAGATAATAGTGTCCACGATCGCGTGGACGTCGGGTACCTAATTGCTTAGCTATATCTTCAAGTCTTCCTATATCATGCCGAAAATCTTTTTTAGAACCTATATATTTCCCTTCATTTACTCGCTCTAGTGAGACTCCATCAAAAGTACACCGTTGTAAAAAGAATTGCGCAAATTTGCTTAATTCACCTGAGAAATACGAAAGTGTCGTTTCGATCTCAATAACACTCTCGTCATCAAGAGTGAACTCGCCTGTCTTTCGTGCCCTTTCTATTGCTTCTAATAATGATGCAGTTTTTCGATCTGGAGAATCCTTCTGAATTTTGTTTAAAATTTTTTTCGCTTCGATATAACGGTTCTGCTTTGAAAGGCACAGTGCTAGGCTTCTTTGGGCAGTGATATTGTAAGGACTTAACTTTAGTACCTGACGAAATTGATCCTCAGCACTTGCGTAGTTTTCCAATTTAATATAGTTACTTGCTATTTGGAAGTAGAGATATACCTTTTTGCCCTTCTCTGAAGTTTGATTAAGGGTTTTGCTCAGCAAATCAATTGCTTTTTCATACTGACCCGCAGCGGGATATACCATGGTGAGAGTGTTATCCAGAGACTGCTTATCTTCTATATCTGGTCGTTTGTTCTCAAGGAGTTCAACAGCCTCCCCCGGACGCTCTAATCGGACAAATACCATTGCCAAGTCCTTAATTGCACTGTCATGTCTAATATTTTGACTAACACATTCTCGGAAAAGTCGCTCCGCTTTTTCAAGATCTTTTTCTACTAAATCAGCATGCTTCGCGCTCGTATAAGGATCTTCCGCTGGAGTTTGCATATCCTGTTTTTGTGATGATATGTGGTGAGCATCCTTTTTCACAGCACCAGAACGTTCAGAATATTCAGGGGTTAGTGGAGATGTCGTTTTTTCCGATGCAATCATTGCATTTATAAACTCTGTCAAGAATTGGCGATAGGACTCGGTAGACTGGCCACCAAGTTTTTGACATACTTCTTTAAGCAGAGATTTTACAGGTTCGCCTTTTATTTCTTTTTGTATAACTTCTATCGCTAATTCTGTGGTCACCTTCCTCTTTAACAGATAAATAGCCGCATCCAATAATACCGCAGTTTCATTCTCAGTAACATCGTTTTCGTCTTTTCTACAAAGTTCACGGAAGGCAGAAAGGTTGTTAAATTTTTCTACAAGATTGACATAAACATACCACACATTTGGCTCATCAATTACGGAAACACTATTAAAGAATTTATCCAAACTATAACAGGCGAGTTCCTTTTTGTTCAGATTCAGCGCAGATACTGCTACATTAAACCAATCATTGGTATCCTCTGAAGTAATCGCTACCTCTTGATAGATTTGACTAGCCTCTTGCCAATTATCTGAAAGCGCATAAAAATAAGCAAAAACACGCTTGAGTGATGATGAATTTGGAAAGCGTTTAACCAAAGATTTAAGTTCAATAA
The DNA here is from genome assembly GCA_009843785.1 of Candidatus Poribacteria bacterium. Taxonomy (GTDB): domain Bacteria; phylum Poribacteria; class WGA-4E; order WGA-4E; family WGA-3G; genus WGA-3G. The sequence continues at coordinate 7,058 of VYCT01000313.1, forward strand.
CCAGTGGTTGAATTCTACCAAATTTGGCACTTAGTTCATTGATTTTTTCAGCATTTTCATACTTATTCTTTATTCGAATCCATTCGCCGGCTATAGTTGTACTTTGCCAGCCTGTCAGTTCTTCCGCTGGAAAGGTTAAATCTGGCGGTTCCAATTTGAGTTTAGCAGATTCAATCTGGTTACTAAACCGCTTTTCAATTTCAATCAGTTTCTCAGAAATCTGTTCTTCAAAATTAACCGAAGCATTCGATTCCGTGTTAACATCAGCATCGTCAGGGACTTCTAACTCCTCTGTCATTGAATCTGTTGATTCTGCTTTAGTTTCTGTAGCATCAGATACCTCTACCTCCTTCGGCATTTCCGCGTTAACATCAGCATCGTCAGGGATTTTTAGTACCTCTGTCATTGAATCTGTTGATTCTGCTTTAGTTTCTGCAGCATCAGATGCCTCTACCTCCTTTGGCATTGAGGCTATTGGTTCTGTATTAGCATCCGTATCTTCAGGTACTTCTATCTCAGTTGGTGAGAAACTTGTAGAATCCGGTACTTCAATATTATTCGGTTTGGAATTTGACGATTCAGAGGTATTAACTTGATTACCCGGATCTGGAATATTAGCGGGAGATTCGGAGGCATTCATATTGTCTAGACTCTGCACCCCAATTATTGACTCCACTAAAATTGTCATTTCGCCCTTAGCTGCATCTAATGTAACATGTTCAAGACTAATCTCTTTAAGAAGACCCGAGACCAAATCACCGGTTGTCAACCTAAACTCAACTTGACTGCCAATCTGAGCCTTTTTTTGAATTAATTGAGTCTGCATAATTACTTTCATTCCTAGCACCCTGCACATAAACAGGAACGATATAACATTAACTTCACAGATCTTAGCAAGGTTAAACCAATTGCCAACCGAAAAGTTACCAGCAAAATTACACATCTAAAATCAATTCTACCACATTCTAAATATTTTGTCAAAGATTAGGCGATGGAACTGCAGGTTCAACGTATAATGTCTTTTCACAGGTGTAATGCACGTAGCCTGCGACGTTGCCCTTGCGTTTTACGACATAGCGCGCCCAGGTATAGTCAACGGGCACATTACTCGCATGATGCGCTTTGCTGTAGTAGGCGGCGAGTTGTGCGGCTTGCAATAAGGTCGGCATCGGGATGTCTGGACGGTTTTCTGGGTTGCGGATGATGACATGCGAACCGTGGATCTGTTTGGTATGGAGCCACATATCGCTCGGTTTAGCAATCTGACGCAGGAGCAGATCGTTCGACTGACTGTTTTTGCCAACATACATCTGGAAACCGTTGGTAGAGGTGTACCTTCGGAAGGGACCTTCACCGACCTCCTGCTTCCGTTTGCCACGCTGTGGTGCCTTGAGATAACCGTTCTCGACAAACTCAGTGCGAAGCCGCTGCAGTGCCTCCAAAGTATCGGCGGATTCCAACTGAGACGCATACAATTGGAGCGTCTCCTGATCTGCATCCAAGTCTGAGATGAGCTGCTGGATGCGCGAACGTCCGCGCTTCGCCTTTGTGTATTTCTTAAAATAAGCCTGAGCGTTGTCAGAAGGGGTCTGCTCTGGATTGAGCGGTATCAATACCTTTTCGAGTTCAGGACTATAGTAGTTCTGCAGTGCCACCTGTTTCTGTCCGCGGGTGATTGTGTGTAGATTGGCGAGAATTAATTCACCTTGAATGCGGTAATCTTCGGCTTTTTCTGCGCGTTCCAAATCGGTTTGTAGTGCCTTCGCCTTTCGACGGAGTACCTCTCTCTGCTTCTTTAATGCTTGTGTCAGCGTCCTGTGTTCCGAAGCGATGTTTTCCTTCAAGGTAATCGCGTCGTAGTAGGCACAGAACGCCTCGCTCATCGTGTCGAATGTTTGAGAAACGGCATTCGGAAATTGCTGCAGCGGTAGTGCCGATACTGCGATTGGCGCGTTGTCATCCATGAAGAGTTGTGGTGAAGCGTGCTTCGGATCGAAATAAGTGATAACCTGCTGATAGGCATCCCAGAGGTCTGTTTCAGCTGTGCGTGCGACGACCTCTTTCGCGAGTGTCGGACTGAAACCGTCAATTTTGTTAAAGAGTTGTCGCCAACTCACCTCTGCTTGTCCATCCATCAGTTCTGTAAATGCTGCCTTGTCTAACGTCAAAGGGTCCACTTTCTCCTGTTGCGGTGGCAAAGTGTATGTCTCACCGGGCAAAATTTCTCGGTGTCGGCTCATTGTCTCGTCAATACGCTTGAGACTTTCCAGAATCCTATCGTCGGTTGCATCTATGAGAATGATGTTGCTATGTTTGCCCATCATCTCTGCGATAACGGCTTTCGGGGAGGGTTGTATCGGTTCATCAGAAACGGGTTGGACGGTTATCTTGAGTATCCGATCCCAGTCGAGTTGTTCAATCTCGGTAATCATGCCGCCTCTGAGATGTGTTGTGAGGAAATCTGCGAGATAAGACTGTTTTTGCCCGGGTGGCGGTTTTTCGATGAGATGGGCACGGGCATGCACCGAGTGTGCGGATACCGTGAGCCAATGCGTTTCGGTCGCGCGACTCATCCTGAATGAAAAGGCGTGTGCATTCGCCTGTTCAATGTGTCGAATCGTACTGCCTAAAAGGGTTTCGCGCAGTTCTCGCGTAACAATGCGGAGTGCTAAAGAATCAAAAGACATAGTAAAATCTGACGTAACCTGAAATTAGCAAAGGACAAACCCAATTTACATGAGATTACATCTTAAGTGGTCTTCCAAGGTTATTCAGGATTCAAAAATCTTCCTTAATGGTATCGCTTCAAGTCCTGTGTTATCCCGCGGAGTTGTGCTTGGATTTCTGCGGGGACGCGTGGATTAAAGGGGCCGCCGGTGCCCGCGGCAATATCGTCGAAACCGCTTAAGAGCATCGCCTCAACAACGGCAGAGTAGTTATAGACCCGCTCGTTCATGAAACGGATCTCCTCAAGGGGTGCGATATCTGCCTCAATACGTGCAGAGGTCTCATAATCACCACGGCGTTGTGCGTTGTTAATTTCGTCTGAAGCGCGGGCAAAAGCGACAGCTATGCCGGAGGTATGACCTTTTGCGCCTAACTGTGCAGGTCGTGTACACCTGTCCCCGATACCCCACATCACAATGCCACTATCACCGACACCTTCAACGAGCGGCTCGACATCCGCTTCACCCGTCCCGATCTTCACACCGATGAAATGGGGTGAGTCGTTTAGGAGACGGATGACTGCCGATAGGTCGCGCTTCTGACGGAAATAGTAGAGAAAACGCGCGCCACAAGTCGTACCGTATCGCTCACCGAATGCCATGTACTGCTGGTAGACACCCTCCGGATTAGAAATGCCGGTGAGTGGCATAAGTAGATAAGCATCTGGAGGTCTACTGAGTTCCGTCTGTGCTTCAATGAGTTGACCGGCTTGGCGGATGGGGTTGGGGACAATACCGGAGATGAGGATACCGTTGTCTCCGATGTGTTGTCCGGTCTTGTCAATGAGGCGCAGCTGCTCGGTTTCACTGATGTGGTGAATCAGGCTTGTTCCGGCGATAGCAATGACGCGCTGCCGTCCTTCGTCAAGGTAGTTGTTGCGCATCAAATAGTCAATATTTTGGGCATGACCTGTCCAATCGATCTTGTCTTTTTTGAAAGGGACGATAGGAATTGTGGTAACCGAGTTAAGCGCATCTAAAAGTTGTGGTATCTCTAATGGCATAGTTTCTCCTTTTAAAACGTTCTCTGCAGGACAACCGCGCCTGTAAACCCTCCTGTCAATATGTCAGTTTGAATGTCTATATCGAATGTAGGGTTTCGTGTTTGAGAGATCGGATTTTGCGAGCGGCTATTAAAACGTTTGGTTGTGATACGTGCTTCTACAGCACTCACGACATGGTTTAAAATCGCCAATCCCAAAAAGAATTTCGCGCGTTCAAAGGTGTCGTTGGCTTTTTGGCGCAAATCAAAAGCCTCCAATCGGTATTTTGAACCGAGGCCTCTCTCCTCAAGGTCCCCATGGTTCTCATTTTTTAAGTCTGGGTTAAGATCCTGCCAATACCACTTGCCGGTGCGGTTTCGGGTCGCCTCCGAATCATACTTGTGGTTCCATGTTTCATACTGTGTGGCGTGTTCAAAATCCTCGATCGGGTCCCAATCTTCAAACGAGCCAGCACCGATAAAGACAACGTGCTGCCTGACAACATCCCGATAGTCGTCGCGAGTGTTTGCAGCCGAGTTTCGGAGAACAAAATAGGTTGCGAGGAAACCGACCTCTGCCGCAGCATATAAATAGCCGCGCTTGGCACCCGTATAGAGTTGCCCCATACCGGGAATCACGAGCGAATAGAGAAACGCTTCATTCGGGGATTTCCGGGGTTGAAGTTCTTGGCTCGCCGCCATAGTGACAGCCGATTGGTTCGCCAGTGAGCGGTTGCCGAGTTTGGAATCGAGCGCAAAAGCCACGAAGGGCTGTGCGTTGAAAACATCGGAAGCAAAGCAGACACCAGACGATAAACACAATAATAGTACAAGTATCAAAATTTGGGTGTTAAATTTCACTTTTGGTGTCCCTTCTTAAAAGATGACCATTCCAGTTACTTCAATAAGCCGCTGATTGTTTGGGCCGAAACTCGGACCGTAACTCAAATCGAGATTGAATAGGTATATCTTCACGCCGATACCGCCGGTAAAATAATCTGTCAAATTCGGTAGGTTGATGCCGGGTTCAATCTTATAGCCGACACGAAGCGCAAGAATATCGCCGAGCCAGTACTCCAAACCAAGATTCTTCTGGAGATGTCGCCATTCAAATGCCCGGATACCGACACCACGATCGGAAAGCAGTTGCCCCTGCGTCAGTTTCTCCTCTCTTTCGGCGTTAAGCCGTTCCAAGTCAACCGCTAATTCGTCCTCATCTTCTGCCAATTTATCAATGTATGCGGTGACACCACTCACGAAACGGATGTGGTTATACCTATCTTGATAGAGGCTCATAGATGTACCGATGCGTAAAAACCGAGGTAAAGGGTCGGCTTGGTTTTCATCAATAAACGAGATACCGGGGCCGATATTCTGAATTGCAGCACCGACTGTCGTCGGTATAAAATCAAAGGGTAGGAGGTATTGCATGCCGAGATCAACTGCATAAGAACTGCCATTCTCGCGTCCGAGTACCATCCGAATGACTTTACCGTTGATGCCTGCCGATAAGGAATCCGTAATCCGGTCTGCGTAGGAAAAGGTCAACGCGAAGTTCGTACCGAGACTCTCCTCGCGTAGGACTTCTGGAGAATCTGTCGTAACAGGGATGGTGCCCTGTCCTTGCATCTGAAGCGTTGCGCCGATAGTGCCGACATTACCGAGAGGCATTGCGCCGGAAAGGAAGGTATAGTAGAGCCCTTCACCGGCTTCCCCGAAAGGTCCGCTGTAATCTGTATAGAACATTGAGGCTTGCGCTGCTTTTCTGCCGGATCGGAGTCTGCTTTCAGGCATATCTGCAAGCCCGCTTGGGTTCCAGAGGGATGTCGTTACATCGCCAGACATCGCGGAAAATGCGTCGCCGAGGGCTCTTGCCCGTGCACCGCCGCCGAGGTTCAATATCTGTGCGCCGGTCCGCCCGGGTCCTGCGAGCACTGTCACCGGCAGCAGAACGGTGAACAATAAAAGTAGTATGAAGGTTTTTCGTATAGAAACGTACACTGAGTTGTCGCTCCTCTTG
>VYCT01000341.1 GCA_009843785.1 Candidatus Poribacteria bacterium
CCTTTAGGTTGAACATGTTAAATGCTATGAACCGGAAAGAATTAAATGAAACGATAAGTTTCATATTAAAAAATATAGATAGTAGTAGAGTCGTGATGAATAGCGTAGCAAGTATTAGGCATCAATTAATTGATTTAACCATTGAAGAACAAGTTATTTCCGAAGAGGATTTCTACAAAATAAGCAGCGTTCTGTCCACACAATCAAGGAGTCCTCTATGGGAAAACTATTTCATAAAAAAGCATGATTGTGAAAGAGTTAGTAAAAATGAGAATAGAGGGGATCTAAAAAAGAACGGCAGATACTATGAGTATAAAAGTTCTGGTTACAATCTGGATAATTCCGTTAATATTCTTCAAATTAGACCGTGGCAGGATTGCGATTACATTATTCAGTCAATCTCCGATGATGGGGCAACCACGTTTGTTTTAGCACATGAAGAAATGATGTTAGAAATGGATAGACTTAAAGCCTCTCCCGCACATGGAACGCAAGAATCTTTAGAAGATAACAAAACCATAGAATACATGATGAGAGTAGAAAGAGATTCCACGGATTGGGATAGATGGATTAGCAACTATTGCAAAGAGGGTGATATTTTCAATCCTGAAACAGAGTGAAACCGTCCGTATCACCTATCCTTCTACAATCGCTTTTTTGTCTCCTGCCCCTTATATTGCAACTGATACAACCGGTAATAGATGCCATTTTGTTGTAACAACTCGTTATGCGTGCCGGTTTCTCGGATTTCGCCGCGGTGCATGACGATAATCTTATCCGCATTCTGGATTGTCGAAAGCCGGTGCGCGATGACGACAGAGGTCCGATTTTCCATTAGACGGCTCACTGCATCTTCAATCAGAAGTTCAGTTTCGGTGTCAACGCTTGAGGTCGCTTCGTCGAGGATAAGAACACTCGGATCGGAGGCTAACGCACGTGCAAAGGCAACCAACTGCTTCTGTCCGACAGATAGCCCAGCACCATCCTCTTTAATCTCTGTACCGTAGACCTCCGGCATCTTTTGCACAAACCTGTCCAAATGTACATCTTTCGAGGCACGTTTCACCTGCTCCGACGAGATTGATGGGTCTCCTAACGTGATATTCCGCTCAATGGAGTCAGAAAACAGAAAGATATTCTGTTGCACGATACTAACCGCACTGCGTAGATCTTCCAAGTTCATCTCTCGGATGTCTACCCCGTCAATCAAGATCTGTCCCTTGTTGATCTCATAGAACCGGCAGAGCAGGTTGATGATAGAGGTTTTTCCGGCACCGGTATGCCCTACGAGTGCGACCTTTTCGCCCGGTTTCACCTTGAACGAGACATCCCGTAAGACGTAATCATCATCGTTATAGGCGAACCAGACGTTTTTGAATTCTATTTCACCTTTCAGCCCTTCGGTGCCAGTTTTAGGTGCTGCAGAAATGATTGTCGGTTGCGTGTCAAGGAGTTGAAAAATCCGTTCCGAGGATGCCATCGCGTTTTGGAAGATGGTATATTTTTCGCTCAGTTCACGAATGGGCCAGAAGAACTGTTGCGCGTAGCCCATGAACATCACCAGGCCCCCAAAGGTCAGTGCATTTTGTACAATTTGTCCGCCGCCATACCAGATAATCACAGCTGTTGCGAGTGATGCTGCTACCTCTATCAGCGGGTGAAAGATCGAAAAATAGAAGATGCTTTTCAGGTTAGCAGCGAGGTATCGCCGGTTCCGCTCGTTGAAGCGGAGATGGCTCCGTCGTTCTTGTGCGAACAGCTTCATTGTCGTCATCCCGACGATGTTTTCTTGTAAAAAGGCGTTGATGCGCGCAAGCTGCTTACGTTGTTCCCGAAACGCGCGACGCGAATAGATCTGGTAGACAAGTGTCGCGCCGAAGATGATTGGAATCACTGAGAACGTCACGAGTGCGAGCTTCCAATTATAGAGAAGCATCACTACGACAATGCCACAGATACGGAGCAGATTCGCGAATATAGTAATCACACCGGAGGAAAAGAGTTCGTTGAGGACTTGAACATCGCCCATCACGCGGGTCATCAACCTACCGACCGGATTTTTATCAAAAAACTGTACGTCCAAGCGTTGTAAATGCGAAAAAAGCACCTGACGGAGATCGTGCATGACATGTTGCCCGATCATCTGTGTGCGATACTCTTCAGAGTACCCGAACACGAACAGACTCATCAGTGAGAACACGTAAAGCATCGCGATTATACCTAACCCTTCTCGTTTACCCGGGGTAATATAGTCATCAATGGCAAGCTGCATCAGAAACGGGCCTGCCAATTGCGAGAGTGTATTCCCGATCATGAAAAATCCGATGATGAGCAGCTGGACTTTGTAGGGTTTGAGGTATGAAAGGAGTCGCCGCATTAACACCCGGTCATAAACTTTTCCGAGGTCTTGTTCTTCATCGCTATATTCGTATAGGTTGCTTCCCATGCCAAACACAGGTGGGTTCCTCCTTTGGTAATCCGCCATGCTGAGGCGCGCTTCCAAGTACGCCTGCAGCTGCGTAAGTTATAGTTTTTCAAGTTCCTCTTGCAAGAGTTGTGTTTCATAGATTCCGGCATAAATCCCGTTCTGTTCGAGGAGTTGTTCGTGTGTGCCAGCCTCAACAATGCTGCCCTCGTCAAGAACAACGATGTGATCGGCACCCTTGACGGTAGAGATACGGTGTGAAATGAGGATAGTCGTGCGATCCTTCATAATTTCGGCGAGTCGACTGAGAATCGTGTCTTCTGTTTGGGTATCCACATTTGCGAATGCGTCGTCAAGGATCAGAATTTTCGGTTTAATGATAATCGCGCGTGCGAGTGCCGTCCGTTGGCGTTGCCCGCCTGAAATTGTCATCCCCCGTTCACCGAGGAAGGTTTCTAACCCGTCGGGGAACTCCTCAATCTGTTCAAGGAGATCCGCGGTGTGCGCCGCGTCTTTTATCTGCCCCTCGTCTGGTGTTTCGAGACCGTAGGCGATATTATTTTGCAAATAGTCAGAGAAAAGGAACGGTTCCTGCTCGACGACCCCGATGCTGGCGCGGAGCACATTTAACGGTATATCCTGAATGTCTACGCCATCGACAAAGACGGTGCCACGTGCTGCTTGACGGATGCGTGGAATGAGGTTGACGAGTGTAGATTTCCCGGACCCCGTTCCACCGACAATCGCAAGCGTTTTACCGCGTTCAATTTTGAGGTTAATACCCTTAAGCACAGGCGTTCCATCGGGATACGCAAAATTAAGGTCTCTAAATTCGATCTCACCTTCAATATCTTTGATCCCCCATTTCACCTGCTCGCCATCAAAGATTTCAGGCTTCTCATTGAGAATGGCTTGGATGCGCCCCATAGACGCTGCCCCGCGTTCAAAGGTGTTGACGATGAAGCCGAGGGTAATCATCGGACGGATGAGCATCATGAGATAAGCTTGGAACGCGACGAAATCACCGAGCGACATTTCGCCGTCGATGACCCGGAGTCCACCCATCCAAATCAGGACAGCAATGCCGATCCCCGGCAAACAGCGGAAGAGCGGAAAAAAGAAAGCCATCAGTCGGATCTGTTCGTGGTTACGGTCAACGAATTCTCGGTTCAATTCTTGGAAATGTTCGATTTCGCTTGCTTCGAGTGTGTACGCTTTCACAACTCGGACACCGGACAAATTCTCCTGCACTTTGGTATTCAACGTTGAGAACGACTCTTGGATTCGCTCATAACGTGCATGCAACCGTTTTCCGAGAAAGCGAATCAGGAGTGCGAGCACTGGATAGGGCAGCAGTGTAACAAGCGTCAAGCCTACATCAATACGCAGCATAATGGTGAGTGCGAGTCCGAAAAATACGATGGCGTCTGCTGTATACATGACAGCACTGCTGAGCACCATTCTGATGGCGTTTAGATCGCTGGTTGCCCGCGTCATCAGGTCGCCGGTCCGGACGTTATCGTAATACGCAGCAGAGAGTTTTTGGAGATGAAGAAAGAAGTCGGCACGGAGGTGGAACTCCATCTGCCGCGCGACACCTTGGATCGTACGCCGTTGAATGAAGCGTAAGATACCCGCAAAGAGCGCGATCCCAAAGATAAGTAGCGCGAAAAAGAGGATCCGTTCCGGAGAGATCGTAAAGAGTGGCCCCACATAATCCGGGTCATAAGCACTTCTCCAAGCGAGTCCTAACTCATCAACAACCGTCTTGAGGATTTGGGGGCTAATCAGGAGAAGTACATTCGTCACAACCACAAGAAAGAAACTGAATATAATGGCGTACCGGTACCGAATGACATACTTCTTGAGACCGAGTAGACTACGAATGGTGGAACTCCTTTCCAACAGGCAAACCGTGCGTGATTATTTTATATTTTGACGTAAATGTTGGATATGTGTTTAATCAAGTTTTCGGTCATATTAAGAAGCCTCTTTCTGTAGGAGCGAGCTGCGCTCGCGATTTCTGGGAAGTGTGTGAAGGTGCATCCAAAGATGTGTATAGATGAAACCATTATCTGTATACGGTGTAACGAAATCTATCTATGCAACCTCTATTACTAAAGAACTATCATTAAGGAGTCAATATGAAACAAAATCGAAGGCCGGCACCCTTTAATGTTGTGTCGGATGATACCGAAGGAATTACATGGGCATTACCAGAAGGCGCAATCGCTCGATTGGGGAAAGGTAATTTTCGTGCGGTGGAACCGTCCCCAAGTGGCACGTATTTCGCCGTTGCGACTGGTATGGGACTCTGGTGGTATGAAATGTCATCAAGTGCTCCTATAGCGTTATGGGAAACGGAACGCGGAATGATCTCCGCTGTCGATTTCTCGCAAGAAGGTGAGTGGATCGCTATCGCTAATTATGATGGTGTTATTAAGGTGATGGATATTCAGAGCGGTGAATGCCTGGCACAGATGAAGCGGACAGAAGAACACAACATCTACTGGCGCATTAACTTTTCTCCGGATAGTAAATGGATCGCCACCGCGAACTTTAGCGGCATCGTTGAAGTGTTAGATGTCCATCGCGGTGTGTGCATCGCAGAGATGGATCGAGGGGAACGTGAAGTTAAATCCGCTGATATTTCCCAACTCGGATTTTCACCTGATGGACAATACATCGCTGCTATTGGAGATAACTCTAAAGTCTATTCAGTCCGCGCCGATCAAGTTGTCAACCCTGACACAGAAGGCATGCAAACCCACATTTGGGATCCAGCAACGGGTGTGCCAATTGTCAAATTTGCAGGGAGTAGATTTAGGTTCTCACCAGACAGTCGCCTGCTGGCGGGCGCGACTCCCGGTAAATCCTCCAATGATGACGATCGCGTTGACCGATGGATATCAGTGTGGGATATAGAAAATGCGGAACGCATTGCTCACTTCGCAGCACATAACGACTGGGTAGATGCCATTACCTTCTCACCGTGTGGTGAATTCCTTGCATCAAGTAGTCGAGATGAAAGCCTACGCGTGTGGGACGTGACAAAAGGTGTACAAAAGAGGGGGTATGAAAACTTTGGAACGTTTCGGACAGTGCCATTTTATTCGACAGAAGGTGAGTTGTTCGCGATTATAGATGGACAAGACACCATTGAAGTCTGGAATATGGAACGTAATGAAAAAATAGAGATCCCGGAACTACATCCGAGGAGTATTGATGCCTTATGGTTCAGAAAGTTCCCGCAGGTGGCTCTCGCCGACATGCGTCCCGACACTACACAGAACAGAAAGACTCAGTCTGGCAATATACATACATTCTCAACACTCCGTGAACCCGATTGCTTTCCAGGTACGGTTCTGTTTTTGTCGGATGGAAAGACGCTGGCGGTAAGAGGGTATCGGACCGGTATTGTGCTATGGGATGTTGAAAGTAAACAGGTTCGGGAAACATTATTGGAAGATACACGCATCACCTCTTTTACTGTTTTGCCCTCTGGGAATATGCTATCTGCCCATAGTCAAGACAATAACATCAAAGTTTGGGATGCCGAGCAATCTGAGGCACCGATTGCAGAATTCACCGAAACCGATCCGGTCCGATTGATATGGAATATCGCGTTTGCACCGACAGATAATCTACTTGCTGTTGGAAGTAGGGAAGGTACAATCCACCTATGGGATTTCAAACGTAAGGAGCGTTTGAAGCCGCTCACAGGACACACCGATCACATCTGGTCAGTGACCTTCTCACCAGATGGCAAACGACTGGTAAGCGGTTCAAGCGATAAAACTAATCGTCTATGGGATGTTGCTACTGGAGAAGAAATTGCCATATTGCCTTTGGATGAACCTCGTACACTTATGGACATAGCCTTCTCGCCTTCTGGTAACTTGATCGCTGGTGGAATGTTCGGCGAACTCCGTTTATGGAACGCTGAAACCCTGACAACGCTTTTTGCGATACCACAGCCACAGGAACGGGAACTGTATGCTTTGGCATTCTCGCCATGTGGTAAGTATCTGGCATCGGGTACTTGGTGGGAGAAAGGCATGGAGAAGATGGCAATTCGGTTATGGAATGTCGTCAATGGTGAGAATATCGCAACTTTCTGGGGACATCCGACAGATATTCAGTCGCTTGCATTTTCGCCAGATGGCACACTTTTGGCAAGCGGTAGTTTTGATTGCACCACCATCCTCTGGGATTTGAAACCCTTTATAACGTAAATTCAATATAAGGATTTGGCTAACGACTGACCGCTGACTGCCTCTCACAAAAAATATATTGACAGCATTTTCTCCTGCAGTGTATGATATGCAAAACGCACACTATCATAGGAGGAAAAAGATTTGGCGGCAGATATTGGACTCATTGGATTAGCAGTGATGGGCGAAAACCTCGCACTGAACATGGAAAGCAAAGGCTTTGAGGTGGCGGTTTTTAACCGGACCGTCTCACGGGTAGACGCTTTCATGGAACGTGCTGCGAAGGACAAAAATATCACTGGGGCACATTCTATACCAGCGTTAATTGAAAAACTCGATACCCCTCGAAAAATTATCTTGATGGTGAAAGCAGGAGAACCCGTTGACGCATTTATCGGGCAATTAGTGCCACACCTCTCAAAAGGCGACCTCATTATTGACGGCGGGAACTCTAATTTCAACGACACCGTCCGCAGACATGCAGAGTTGGCTGAACAGGATATTCTGTTTATCGGCACGGGTATCTCCGGCGGTGAAGAAGGCGCGCTCAAAGGACCCGCGATGATGCCGGGCGGTTCCGCTGAGGCGTATGCACTCGTGGAACCGATCTTTACGAAGATTGCGGCGCAGGTAGACGGCACACCGTGCTGCTCTTACATCGGACCGGACGGCGCAGGGCATTACGTGAAGATGGTGCATAACGGCATCGAATACGGCGATATGCAGCTGATATGCGAAGCCTATTCGTTAATGAAAAGTGTCTTGGGCATGAACGCGGCCGAGATGCACGAAGTCTTCAGCGAATGGAACAGCGGTGAACTGAATTCCTACCTCATCGAAATCACCGCTGACATCTTCACACAACTCGATAGCAGCGGCACGCCTTTTGTGGATGTCGTGCTGGACCAAGCCGGACAAAAAGGCACCGGCAAATGGACGAGTATCTCGGCACTGGATCTCGGCATCTCCGCACCGACAATCGCGGAGGCGGTTTTTGCGCGGTGTATCTCCGCTGTCAAAAGCGAACGGGTTACGGCAGAACAGGTTATCCAAGGACCGGTGGGAACATTCCAAGGCGACCGAGATGAAGCCTTAAAAGCGATTCACGATGCGCTCTACGCCGCGAAAATCTGCTCTTATGCGCAAGGTTTCGCCTTAATGCGGGAAGCGAGTGAAGAATTGGGGTGGAATTTGGACCTCGGCAAGATCAGTCTCGGTTGGCGTGGTGGATGCATCATCCGCGCAAAATTCCTGCACCGGATCGCTGAGGCATTTGAGCGAAATCCTGAACTCCCAAACCTGTTACTCGATTCCTACTTCCGAGGCGTGATTGAAGCGGCACAACCGAACTGGCGAAACGTCATCGGCACCGCCACGCAACTCGGTGTCCCGATCCCGGCGTTCAGTTCGGCTTTAGCCTATTTCGATAGCTACCGCAGTGGCAGACTCTCTGCGAATCTCATCCAAGCGATGCGCGACTACTTCGGCGCACACACCTATCATAAACTCGATGCAGACGGGAACACGATTCTCGGAAAAGACGGCGAGCCGACGGTATTCCATACCGAATGGATGCTCGAAGGTCGTCCGGAAGTTATTGTTGAATGATAAAGTAGTAGGCACACTCCGTTGTGCCGTAGACCAGTGCATTGTGATCTTTTTTGAAAGGAAAATGTATGGCTCAAGAACCCCAACAAGCACTCTACGATTTTAAACCGCAGCACGAGTTTTTCGTTGGCATCGATTCAGACGGTTGCGTTTTCAATAGCATGGAGGTCAAACACAACGACTGCTTCAGCGTGAACCTCGTCAAACATTTCGGATTGGCATCCATCTCACGGCAGGTGCATCAGGCATGGGATTTTGTGAATCTCTACTCAAAGACACGTGGCACGAATCGGTTCAAGGCGATCCTACTGGTGTGCGATTTTTTACGCGAGATGTCGCTCGTGCAGAAGATGGGTGTCGCAGTGCCGGAACTGCCCTATCTACGCGAATGGTCGGAAACGGAAACGAAACTCGGTAACCCTGCCCTACAAACTGCCATTGACAACGCCACCGGTGAGAGGCTCGACGAACTGAGTCAAGTCATGGCGTGGAGTCTCGGCGTGAACGAAAGTGTCGCTGAGATTGTCTATAACCTCCCCCCGTTTCCCGGTGTCCGAGAGGCATTGCAACGGCTGCAAGGCAAAGCGGATGTCATCGTCGTCTCCGCTACGCCGGACGAGGCACTCCAACGTGAATGGGATGAACACGAAATTGACGCGTATGTCGCGCTAATTGCCGGACAAGAAATGGGAACAAAAACGGAACATCTCACGATAACGACGAAAGACAGGTATCCCGAAAACCACGTTTTGATGCTCGGCGATTCACCCGGCGACCTGAAAGCGGCGCAAGATGTCGGCGCGTTGTTCTTTCCTGTCAACCCCGGTGCCGAGGATACATCGTGGCAACTGTTTCTCGACGAAGCAATGGAAAAGTTCTTCAACGGCCAATACGCTGGTGCTTATGAGGACGTGTTGATTAACAAGTTTCAAGAATTGTTGCCGGAAACCCCGCCGTGGCAGTGAAAGTCTCTTAATTATTCGCAGGGCTTAAATAGGGTGATGGCTGTGTTGATACCCTCATATACTGCTTGCCCCCTTGTTGCAAGTGGTCGTCACGAAAACCGTCAAAGCTCTGATCCACGTTACTTATCCACACGGGATAAGTAACACTTGGATTGTGATCTATTCTATTGCGCGCAGGTTCTGGGTATAACACACCCCGTAGCCCGTAACGAAGTGGAGGGCGGATCTACGAAAAAGGACGTGAATCCTCCAACTTACTTGATCGAACCGCAAGGAAAAATTAAAATATGAAGATACTATTACAAGGACGTGTTGAAGGCGAGTTGTTAGAGAGACTGGAGAGCATCATCGGTAGTGAACACACCTATGTTGCCCCAGGTTCACGTGAGGAACTTATTGAGGAAGGCAAAGATGCCGATATCTTCTACGGATATTGCAGTGAGGACCTTTTCCCGCACTTTCCAAACATCAAATGGATTCAATCCTCCAGTGCGGGGATGGACCGACACATGTATCCCGCGCTCCGTGAGAGCGATGTTCTGCTGACAAACGCTGCGGGTTTGTATGGCACACACGTCGCCGACCAAGCGTTCGCGCTCCTGCTCGGTTTGGCGCGCGGTATCCACGAATCCGTTCGGAATCAGGATAAACACCAATGGGGCGGCGCAAGGACAATGCCAATGATCGAGATTGACGGGTTCAAAATCGGTATCGTCGGGATGGGCGGTATCGGGATGCAGATGGCGAAGCGCGCAAAAGGGTTTGACATGTACGTTATCGGTGTCGATGCCTATCGCACCGATAAACCGGATAACGTCGATGAATTGGTGTCGATGGATCAACTCTCAAATGTAATGAGCCAAGTGGATGTTGTCATGATTGCGTGTCCGTTGACTGAGGAGACACGAGGACTCATCAATAAGGACAACCTATCTGTGATGCAGCCGACGGCGTTTTTTATCAACATTGCCCGCGGTCCGATTGTCAACGAGCCAGATTTGATTGAGATTTTGGAAGCCGGTAAAATCGCTGCGGCTGGCTTGGACGTCACCGAGGTCGAGCCTCTCCAAGAAGACAGCCCATTGTGGGATTTTAACAACGTTATCATTTCGCCGCATTCCGCTGGTGGTTCACAGCACCGCATGCGCCGTATCACCGAGTTTTTTTTGGATAACTTGGAACGGTATCTGAACGGTGAAGAGTTGAAGAATGTTGTGAACAAGCAGCTCGGTTTTTAGTATAAATATCTTTTTCCAATAGCCTCGGTCCCACGACCGAGGCACTGCTTTTCAAACCATGATTGAATACAAAGGTTATGTCGGAGTTGTTGATTTTGATCCGGCAATAGACCTCTTCTTACGGGACACCTGTAAAATATTGTTCAGTTTCCTTGCTAATCAACAAGACGTTAATATATAATCACGGGAAACCTTATGGAATACGTCGTTATTTTTGAAAAATGTGGAAATAATTATGGTGCTTATGTCCCTGACCTTCCAGGTTGTGCTGTTGTCGGTGCGACCCTGGAGGAAGTGCGGACGTTGATCGCCGAAGCTATCGCTTTTCATATTGAGGGGCTACAGGCAGCAGGAGAGGTCGTTCCGCGGCCATCAGCAAAACTACCCGTTTAAAGTGCTTCAGAAGTTTCGGCAGCATTGATCGAAGCATCCCAATAACTCTAAACTGACGACGCTGTTTTTCGCCAACCAAACGCGACCTTGGTGATAATCCTGAAATTCTACGCGAGAGACAACAGGCGAGGTAATGAATGAGAAGGTTTGGTACGCAGGGACCTGTGAACCCTGAACAGCATTACGTTGTCCCCCGCACGGAAGAACTTACCGAGTTCATCAAGCGCGTCAAAGAGGGACGCTACATTGTCATCTTCGCACCCCGGCAGACGGGAAAGACGACTTTCTTTCAACGCGCCGTTGCAGCACTCACGGCTGAAGACCTAACCTATTTTCCGATTCAACTGAATTTTGAGATATATGTAGATTGTGACCGTTCCGAATTTTACGAGTCTCTCACCAAACAGATTCGTAAGGAAATTGAACGCGTTTTCCAAAGACGCGGAGAGGCACTCGACGCAGCATTAAAACATTTTCTTGATAATGCCCAGATAACTAACCATTTGTCAATGATGGAATTCTTTGAACAGGTCCAGCATTTCCTGAAGGATGGGGAAAACTGGCAGAAAGTTGTCCTCATTATTGACGAGTTTGATGGTATCCCCACGTCTGCCCTGAAAGGTTTTCTGCACGCGTTCCGACATACTTACGTCACTGACACCACGCTGCAATGCCCGCACAGCCTTGGCATTGTGGGTGTCAAAAGTATCGGACAACTTGACTATGATCGCTCTGTTTCTCCGTTCAATATCCATGACGATTTTGCGTTGCCCAACTTCACGCTTGCCCAGGTACAAGAACTGTTTGGGCAATATACCGCTGAGGTCGGACAGGCTTTTGCCCCGGAAGTCATTGAAGCCATTCACAAACAGACAGGCGGACAACCTTTCCTCGTCAACAGATTCGCGCAGATACTCACAGAGGAACTGGACATTCCGAAAACCGAAACACTGACAATCACACATTTTTCAGAGGCACACGGACAACTCTTGGAGGAACGCAACACTAACATTGAACATCTCTTGACCAATATCCGTAAAGATCGACGCTTTGAAACCGTACTCATGCGAATCGTCTCTTATGAGAACAGCGTGCCATTTAACCCTGATAATGACATTATCAATGAACTCGCCACGTATGGTGTCATTACGAAAGGGACTGACAGAAAGTGTGAGATTGTCAATCCGATTTACCTGTATCGCATTGTCCAAGCATTCAAGCCGTTAGTCAACGGATTGGAGCGCGACTACTTCCCTGAGAATACCGATAGATTTCAATACCTCACCGACATCGGACAAATTCAGATGGAACCACTCTTGGATAACTTCCGAGACTTTATTGCTCGCGCAGGATACAGAATCTTACAAGTCCCTGAAACACCGCAAGAGTTCATCGGACAGCATCTCCTCTTTGCCTACCTTGATCAGTTCGTTGTTAGTGTAAACGGGGCAATGTATATGGAAGTCCCCACCGGACGCGGTAGGATGGATCTGATCATTCTTCACAACCAGAGAAAATATGTCGTTGAAACAAAGATATGGCGAAGCGAAAGAGGTTATGCCGAAGGGAAGCAGCAACTTGCCGCGTATCTATCAACAGAAGGCGTAACAGACGGCTACTACGTGGTGTTCGATCATCGCGAGACACCAGAACCGCGAGCAGAGACGGAGGCGATAGATGGACTGACGATTCGGAGTTATGTCATTCCTGTAGTGCAAGAGCGGCCTTCAGTAGGAGCACAACGATAACCAGGTTTTATATTTCGAGGTTGAATCATCAAAACAACTGATACGGAAATAATTGGCATGTTGTCACAGAAAGTAACGAGTTGTGCTAAATAACTATTTGTAAAATATAGATTTACATAAGCATAACG